>DOWQ01000394.1 GCA_003519485.1 Streptomyces sp.
CTTCTCGCCGCCGGAGAAGCGGTAGCCGCGCTCCCCGACCAGAGTGTCGTAGCCGTCGGGGAGACCCGCGATGTGGTCGTGGATCTGGGCGGCCCGGGCGGCCTCCCGGATCTCCTCGTCGGTCGCCTCGGGCTTGGCGAAGCGGAGGTTGTCCGCGATCGAGGAGTGGAAGAGATAGGTCTCCTGGGACACGACGCCGACGGCCCGCGCGAGCGTGTCGAACGCGAGGTCGCGTACGTCGACCCCGTCCAGCAGCACCCGGCCGCCGGTCACGTCGTAGAGCCTGGGGACGAGATAGCTGAGCGTGCTCTTGCCCGAGCCGGTCGGGCCGACGACGGCGAGGCTGCCACCGGGCGGCACGGTGACGTCGACGCCCGAGAGGGTGGGCACCGCGGAGTCCTCGTCGTAGCGGAACTCGACGCCCTCGAACCGCACCTCACCCCGCACCTCCCCCAGCGGGACGGGCCGCACCGGCTCCGTGATGTCCACCCGGAGGTCGAGGTATTCGAAGATGCGCTGGAAGAGGGCGAGCGACGCCTGCATCTGTACGCCGGTGGAGAGCAGGCTGACCGTCGGGCGGAACAGCCCCTGCTGGAGGGAGACGAAAGCGACGAGCGTGCCGATGGAGATCTGCGGGCCGCCGGAGCGCATGGCGAACCCCGCGGCCCAGTAGATGACGGCAGGCATTGCGGCCATGACGATGCCGATGACGGCCATCCGCCAGCGTCCGGCCATGTTCGACCGGATCTCGAGGTCCACGAGCCGTTCGGACTCGTCGGCGAAGCCGCCGACCAGCGAGTCCGCCCGCCCCATCGTCCGGCCGAGCAGAATGCCGCTGACCGACAGCGACTCGGTGACCATCGCGGCCATCGCCGCCATCTGCTTCTGCCGCTGCGCCGTGATCCGTTTCCGTTCCCGCCCGACCCGGCGACTGATCCAGACGAACAGCGGCAGCAGGAGCAGCGAGACGACGGTCAGTCGCCAGTCCAGGGCGAGCATCGCGACGAGGGTGGCGACGACGCTCGTGAGGTTGGAGACGAGCGAGGTCGCCGTGGAGGTGACGGTGGCCTGCATCCCGCCGATGTCGTTGGCGATCCGGGACTGCACCTCGCCGGTGCGGGTGCGGGTGAAGAAGGCGAGCGGCATCCGCTGGAGGCGGTCGTAGACCCCGGTGCGCAGATCGTGCATCACCCGCTGGCCGACGGTCGTCGAGATCAGCGTCTGCAGTACGCCGAAGACGCTCCCGACCACGGCTGCGGCGATCATGCCGAGCGCGAGCAGACTCAGCAGGCCGGTCCGGCCCTCGGGTATCGCGGTGTCGAGCACCTCACGCAGCATGAACGGCGAGGCCACCGAGACCAGCGAGGAGGCGGCGACGAGCAGCCCGACGATCGCCAGCCTGCCGCGGTACGGCCGGAAGAGCCGCAGGACCCGGCGCAGCTGCGCCGGCTGGTCCGGATCGGGAGCCGGCGGGGCCCACTCCCCGTCCGCGGCGGCGGTCGTCTCGTGCTGGCGCATGGGCTCCTTCGCGGGTCTTCCCCGGTCGGCTCGGCCGGGCCTCCGGTGGTCGTGTCCAGTGGTCGCATCGGTGGTTGTTCCGGCGGCCGCTTCCACGGAGCCTAGCCCACTGTTACCCACACTCACAATCACCTATGTTCACAGTGAGCCATGTCCTGATAGCCTGTCGACATGTCCCCGCCCCGAAGCGCCGTTTCCGACACCGGGCCGCTCCCCGACACCTCCGGGCCGCTGGCCGAGCAGCTGCTGCGGCTGAACCGCCGGCTGCACCGGGCACAGAAGCAGTATCTGGAGCCGCTGGGAGTCACGCCCGCGCAGTCCCGGCTGCTGCGCACGGTGGCGCACTTCCCGGAGCCGCCGCGGATGGCCGACCTCGCCCGGCGGCTGGAGGTCGTGCCCCGCGCGGTCACCACGCTGGTCGACGCCCTGGAGGCGCACGACGCGGTGCGGCGTGTCCCCGATCCCGCCAGCCGGCGCGTGGTGCGGATCGAACTCACCAGCACCGGCCGTTCGACGCTCAAGGCGCTGCGCGACGCCCGCCGGGCTGCCGCCGAGGACGTCCTGGCCCCGCTGACGGCGGACCAGCGCGAGGTGCTCGGCGGCCTGCTGTCCGACCTGCTCGACGGGCCGGACGCGCACCACTGAGCAGCGGCCGGGTGCGGAGCTGCGGAGCCGGGCGCCGGGATTCAGAGTCGAGATTCAGGAGTCTGGATTCAGGAGCAGGAGCCCAGCTCACGGCGCAGCTCCGCCGCCGTCGGCGCGCCCGTGCGCCGACGGCCGTCCGGGCAGCCGCAGCGCTCGCCCGCTCCGAACCCCCGGGTGTCAGGCCGCGAGGCTCGCCCTGTCGCCCATCACCACGACCGGACGCAGTTCCGGATCGAGGGTCCGCAGCAGGTACTGCATCCCCGCCTTCGGCAGGCTCACGCAGCCGGAGGTGCCGCTGCCGTGGTCGAGATGCAGCCAGATGTAGCCGCCCTTCTCCTGGCCCTCGGGCCGGTTGGGGTCGTTCGGCGGCGTGCCCCGGACGCGGTTGTAGTCGATGGCGATGACGTGGTCGAAGTCGTGCCAGTGGGACTTCGACCAAGTGCGGGGCGCGGCGGAGCCGTCCGAACGCGTGTACGGCAGCTTGGCGCCCGGGTCGGCCAGCACGCCGCCCGCGTCGGAGAGCGTGAAGACCCCGACCGGGCTGCGCTTGTCGTTCTCGTGGTGGTCCGTCGTCCAGCCGCGCTTGCCGTTGTGTCCGGCCCAGTCGCGCGTACGTTCCCAGTTGCGGCCGTCCTTCGTGTAGAGCACGACGGTGGCGTCGGCCGCGTCACGGCCGCTGCCGTAGACGGCGAGGACCTGCCGGGAATCGTCCGGGATCTTCTGCTGGAGCCGGTCGCCCAGGCCGGGAACGCGCGTGGGATCGGCGGCGGGTGACGCGCTGTGGGCCGGACGGGTGACCGCGTCGCCGCCGCTGCTCCCGCCGCAGCCGGCGAGGAGTGCCACGGCCGCAGCGGCGATGGCCGCCCTCCGCGGAATACCGGTGATACGCATGGGCCCCATCCTCCCACTCCGCCGTAAAACCGGTTGAATTCGGCGTCCGCGGAGGCGAACCTTTCACAGCTCCCTGCCCGAGACGACCCGTGGGACGTCATGCACATTCGCGATCTTCCGTATCCCGATCCCGGCGTCCCGGACGTCCGGTCCGGCGGCACGTTCCTGCTGTGGCTGGGCAGGCGCCAGCTCGGCGGCCAGCTCAAGTCGCTGGGGTGGGGAATCCTCCACATGGCGGGGCTGGCGTCGCTGCCGCTCGCGGTGGGTATCGCGGTCCAAGCGGTGATCGACCGGTCCGGCGGACGGCTTGCGCTCGCCGGCGGGCTGATCACCCTGCTGGGCGCGATGATCGCGCTCGGCGACACGATGCTGCACCGTACCGCCGTCACCAACTGGATCACCGCGTCCGCCCGTGTGCAGCAGCTGCTCGCGCGGAAGACCGCCGAGATGGGGTCCACGCTGACGCGACAGGTCGCGGCGGGCGAGATCACCACGGTGTCGACCGGCGACGTGGAGAAGATCGGCTGGTTCGTGGAGGCGCTCTCCCGCTTCACCGCGGCCGCCATCACCACGATCGCGGTGTGCGCGGTCCTGGTGGCCCGTCAGCCCACTCTGGGCGCCGTGGTGGCCGTCGGCGTACCGCTGCTGGTGCTCGCCGTCCTGCCGCTGCTGCCGCCCGCCGCCCGGCGGGCCGACGAGCAGCGCGCGAAGGCCGGCCGTGCCACCGAACTGGCCTCGGACACGGTGGCCGGGCTGCGGGTGTTGCGCGGCATCGGCGGCGAGGAGCTGTTCCTGGGGCGCTACCGGCGCGCCTCGCAGGAGGTGCGGAAGGCCGCCGTGCGCAGCGCCCGGATGTGGGCGCTGATCGGTGCGATGCAGGTGGCGCTGCCGGGCCTGCTGCTGATCGGCGTGGTCTGGTACGGCGCCGGGCTGGCGCTGGCCGGCCGGATCTCCGTCGGCGAACTGGTCGGCGTCTACGGAGCCGTGACGTTCCTGCTCTTCCCGCTCCATCACTTCGAGGAGATCGCGATGGCGTACACCTTCTCGAAGCCGTCGGCGAAGCGTGCCGCGCGGGTGCTCGCGCTCCGCCGGATCTCGCCGGACGGCGCCGCCGCGCTCTCCGCTCGGTCGGAGCCGCTCACCGGGGACCTGTACGACCCGTCCAGCGGGCTCATGGCGCCGCAGGGCCGGCTGACCGCGGTGGTCTGCGGCGACCCGGACGCGGCAGGCAGGCTGGCCGACCGGCTCGGCGGGCACGCCCCGCAGCGGGAGGAGGAGGCCCCGGAACCCTCGGCCCTGCTGGGCGGCGCGGCGCTGGACGAGCTGCCGCTGGAACAGGCGCGCACCGCCGTGCTGGTCCAGGACAAGGACCCGGTGCTGCTGTCCGGCACCCTCGAGGATCTGTTCGACATCCCGTCATCGGGCGCGCTCGGCGCCGCGGACGCGCTGGCCGCCGCCCAGTGCGGCGACGTGCTCGCCGCGCTCGCCCAGGGTTCGTCCGACACCTCCGGCGATCCCCTGCGGACCCGGATAACCGAACGCGGCCGTTCGCTCTCCGGCGGCCAGCGGCAACGGCTGGCGCTGGCCCGCTCGCTGGTGACCGACCCGGAGGTGCTGGTGCTGGACGAGCCGACGAGCGCCGTCGACTCGCACACCGAGGCACGGATCGCGGACGGGCTGCGGCGCGTCCGCGCGGGCCGTACGACCGTGGTCCTCTCGTCGAGCCCGCTGCTCCTGGACCGCGCGGACCGCGTGGTGTTCATCCCCGGCGGCGAGGCCGCCGCGGTCGGTACGCACCGGGAGTTGCTGCGCACCAACTCCGGCTACCGGTCGGTCGTCACCCGCGAGACGGAGGACGAGCCGCGTGGGGAGACCGTACGGGGCGAGGGCACCGGACAGTACGAGCGAACGGTACTGACCGAGGGCGCGGCACGGAACGACGGCACCGCGCCGGGCGACGGCACCGCGCGGAACGAGCGGACCGGTCCGACCGCGCGGACCGCCCTGGCGGAGATCGAGGAGTCGGCATGAGCGGCGTGATCGGCATGATCGGCGTGACACCACCGGCGTACGACCCGGCGGCCCCGGAGTCGGCGACGACCCTGCCGGTCGGCTCGCCCGCGACCGTACGGGCCTACGTGCGGGAGCTGCTGCGGCGGCACCGCCGGGCCTTCATCCTGCTGGTGACGGTGAACGCCGTCGCGGTGGTCTCCTCGATGGTCGGCCCGTACCTGCTGGGCGGTCTCGTCGAGGACCTCGCCGCCGGCGCCCGGGACATCCGGCTGGAGCGGACGATCGTGCTCTTCGCGGTGGCGCTCACCGTGCAGACCGTCTTCGTCCGGCTGGTGCGGCTGCGTGGCGCAGTGCTCGGCGAGCGGATGCTGGCGGACCTGCGCGAGGACTTCCTCGTGCGGTCCGTGGCGCTGCCGCCGGGCGTACTGGAGCGCGCCGGCACCGGTGATCTGCTGTCGCGGATCACCACCGACATCGACCGGCTGGCCAACGCCATGCGCGAGGCCGTGCCCCAACTGGCCATCGGCGTGGTCTGGGCGGCGCTGCTGCTGGGCGGGATGGCGGTGACCGCGCCGCCGCTGGCGCTCGCCGTGGTCGTCGCCCTGCCGGTGCTGCTGACCGGCTGCCGCTGGTACTTCCGGCGGGCACCCGCCGCGTACCGGTCGGAGGCGGCCGGGTACGCGGCGGTCGCCGCGGCGCTCGCCGAGACCGTGGACGCGGGCCGGACCATCGAGGCGCACCGGCTGGGCCGGCGCCGGATCGCGATGTCCGACCAGCGGGTCCGCGAGTGGACGGCGTGGGAGCGGTACACGCTCTGGCTCCGCTCGGTGCTCTTCCCGGTGATCAACGTCTCCCACGTCACCGTGCTCGGCGCCGTGCTGATGATCGGTGGCGGCTGTGTGCTGAACGGCTGGATGACGGTCGGCCAGCTGACGACGGGCGCGCTGCTCGCCCAGATGCTGACCGAGCCCGTCGGACTCATCCTGCGCTGGTACGACGAGTTGCAGATCGCCCAGGTGTCGCTGGCGCGGCTCGTCGGCGTCCGGGAGATCGAGACCGGCGGCGCGGACGACCGGGTCTCACCGGACGGCAGGGAGGTTCGGGCGGACGAGGCCCGGTTCGGCTACCACTCGGGCAGCGACGTGCTGCACGGGGTGTCCCTGGACGTACGGCCGGGCGCCCGGGTCGCGCTGGTCGGGCCGTCCGGCGCGGGCAAGTCCACCCTGGGCCGGCTGCTCGCCGGGATCTACGCGCCCCGCACGGGCGAGGTGACGCTCGGCGGCGCGGAGCTGGCCCGGATGCCGGCGGAACGGGTGCGCGAGCACGTGGCGCTGGTCAACCAGGAGCACCACGTCTTCGTCGGTTCGCTGCGGGACAACCTGCTGCTGGCGCGCACGGGCGCCGCTGACGCGGAGCTGTGGGCGGCCCTCGCGGCCGTGGACGCGGCCGACTGGGCGAGGGCGCTCGCCGAGGGCCTGGACACCGAGGTCGGCTCGGGCGGGCTGACGCTGACCCCGGCGCAGGCGCAGCAGGTCGCGCTGGCCCGGCTGGTGCTGGCCGATCCGCACACCCTCGTCCTGGACGAGGCCACCTCGCTGCTCGACCCGCGGGCGGCCCGGCACCTGGAGCGTTCGCTCGCCCGGGTGCTGGACGGCCGTACGGTCGTGGCGATCGCCCACCGGCTGCACACCGCGCACGACGCGGACGTGATCGCCGTCGTCGAGGAGGGCCGGATCAGCGAGCACGGCAGCCATGACGAGCTGGTCGCGGCGGACGGCGCGTACGCCGCGCTCTGGCGCTCCTGGCACAGCTGACGCGCCGGGCCGCCTGCCTGGTCGAACGGGGCGCGGGGCGGGCCGCCCGGC
>DOWQ01000478.1:0-314 GCA_003519485.1 Streptomyces sp.
TGCGGCGGCGCCGCGGCCGAGGGCTGCCCCGGCAGGTGCTGGGGCGGCGGGAATCCGCCGGGCTGCGGCGCGTAGCCGCCCTGCGGGGCGTAACCGCCGGGCTGGGGCACGTAACCACCCTGCGGGGCGTAGCCGCCCTGCGGCGCGTAGCCACCCTGGGGGACGTAACCGCCCTGCTGCGCGTAGCCGACGGGCGGCTGCTGGCCGGGGCCCGGAACACCCTGCACGGCCTGCAGGCCGGCCCGCTGGTCCATGGTGGAGCGGTAGTCCACCGCGCCCTGCGTCATCTGCATGTACGCCTCTTCCAGCGAGGC
>DOWQ01000478.1:334-561 GCA_003519485.1 Streptomyces sp.
GGAAGCCCCGACACCCGCAGCGCGCCGTCCGGCTCCGGCAGCACCTGGCCGCCGGCCTCGGTCAGCGTCGCGGACAGCTTCTCGCGCTGCTCGGGGGAGTCTGCGGGGGTGCGCAGCCGCGCGAAGTCCGCCGAGTTGTTGGAGATGAAGTCCTTGACGCTCATGTCGGCGAGGAGCTGGCCGCGCCCGATCACGATCAGGTGCTCGGCGGTCAGCGCCATCTCGCT
>DOWQ01000478.1:577-6147 GCA_003519485.1 Streptomyces sp.
AGCCGCTGCCCCATGCCGAGCGAGAAGCCCTTGGAGCGCCGCTTGGCGACGTCGTGCAGACCCACGACGCCGAGCACTTCGTCGACCCGGCGGGCCGGTATGCCGGACAGCTGGGCGAGGCACAGCAGATGGTTGCGCGCGCTGCGCCCGCCGTGCATGGCCTTGGCGTCGAGCAGGGCGCCCACCTGGCGGGGGGCGTTGGTCAGCTGCCGGAACGGATATCCGCCGACCGTCACATGACCATGGGTCGGCTCGTCGAGTCCCAGGATCATGCGCATGGTGGTCGACTTGCCGGAGCCGTTGGGACCCAGAAACCCGGTCACGGTGCCCGGCCGTACCTGGAAGGACAAGTTGTACACGGCCGTCTTGGCGCCGTAGCGCTTCGTCAGGCCGACTGCCTCGATCATTCTCCGCCCCTTGCAATGCTTGGGTCGGGGGCGTGCAGGTCGATGAAATGAGTAAAGCCCCCGGAGACCAGAAGCCTACCGGCGGACGGGGTCCCACCCCGTGGCCGGGGAACGGCGAGCGCTTCCCGGTGCCGGAGCAGGCCGGTGTCCCCGGAGCACGGCACCGGCGTACTGGTCCATGACCGGCTCGGCCGGACGTCCGCTCGACACCGGCTGGGAACTCGCCCGTGCGTGGCCCGGCGGGCGTCAGGCACCCGGCTGATGTTCTTCAGCGGCGCCGGATTCACCGAGGAGCTGAGGCGCGTCGCGGACCGGGATCCCTCCGTGCAGTTGGTCGGCCTCGAGAGGCTCTACGGAGGCGAGTGGACGGGTGTGGGCATTCCCCGGACCGGGTGGCGCGCGCTGACCGTCCGGCGGGCGGCGCCCCGCTACGCGTCGCGGCGCTTCAGGAGGAGCCGGCCGCCCGCCACGGCGGCGATCACCCACAGCAGCAGGATGCCCAGGCCGCCCCACGGGCCGTACGGCGCCATGTCGTCCGGCCGGGAGACCACCTGCATGACCCGGCTGCCCGCCTGGTCGGGGAGGTACTGGCCGATCTTCCGGGTGGCCGGGACATTGCCAAGGATGTTCGAGACCAGGAAGAAGAACGGCATCAGGATGCCCAGCGACACCATCGGGCCGCGCAGCATCGTGGCGACGCCCATCGAGAAGAGCGCGATGAGCGCCATGTAGAGACCGCCGCCCGTCACCGCCCGCAGCACGCCCGCGTCGCCGAGGCTCGCGCCGTACTCGCCGAGCAGGGCCTGGCCGAGAAAGAAGGTGACGAAGCTCGTCACCAGGCCGGTCAGCAGCGCGAGGGCCGTCGCCACGGCGAGCTTGCAGAACAGGAAGGTGCCGCGCTGCGGTACGGCCGACAGTGAGGCGCGGATCATGCCGGTGCTGTACTCGTTCGAGACGACCAGCACACCGAAGACGATCATGGCGAGCTGGCCCAGCCCCGTGCCCGCGAAGCTCACGAACGTCGGGTCGAAGGTCAGCCGGTCCTGCGGCGGCAGCTCGGCGAACTGGCTCTTGGTGAACACGCTGATCAGCGCGCCCAGCGCGATGGTCACCACGGCCGCCAGGCCGAGCGTCCACACCGTGGACCGTACCGACCTGATCTTGGTCCACTCCGAACGGAGCACGTCTGCCGCGGCCATCGTCAGGCTCCCTCGCCGTTGTGCCCGTGTCCCGGTCCGGGGCCGCGCCGGGGATCGTCGCGCCGGCCCCGCTGGCCACGCAGCACCCGCCCGCCCTCCGGTCCCCGTCGTCCCCCGGGCTCCCGCTCGGCCGCGCTGCTCCTGACAGCGGCGGGCGCGGGCGCCGTCGTCCCGCCCTCCTGGCCGCCGTGCGCGTGATACTCCACCGACGCCGCCGTCAGCCGCATGAACGCCTCCTCCAGCGACGCCTGCTGCGGGCTCAGCTCGTGCAGCACGATCCGGTGACCGGCGGCCAGCTCGCCGATCCGGACCGGGTCGCCGTCGTCCACCTCCAGTGCGCCGCCCGCGGCCGGCACCGCCGCGATGCCCTCGGCGTGCAGCACGTCCGCCAGCCGCTCGGGCTCCGGCGAGCGCAGCCGTACGCAGGTCCGGGAGTTCTCCGCGATGAAGGTCGCCATCGAGGTGTCGGCGAGCAGCCGGCCCTGACCGATGACCACCAGGTGACCCGCGGTCAGCGCCATCTCGCTCATCAGATGGCTGGAGACGAAGACGGTCCGGCCCTCGTCCGCGAGACGCTTCATCACATTGCGGATCCAGTGGATGCCTTCGGGATCCAGACCGTTCACCGGCTCGTCGAACAGAAGTACCCGCGGATCGCCGAGCAGCGCCGACGCGATGCCCAGCCGCTGCCCCATGCCGAGCGAGAAGCCCTTGGTGCGCTTCCCGGCCACCTGGCCGAGGCCCACCGTGTCCAGCACCTCGCCGACGCGGCTGCGCGGGATGCCGTTGCTCTGCGCGAGGCACAGCAGATGGTTGTACGCGCTCCGCCCGCCGTGCATCGACTTCGCCTCCAGCAGGGCGCCGACGTACGTCAGCGGGTCGCGCAGCTCGGCGTAGTGCCGGCCGTCGATCCGTACGTTCCCGGCGGTCGGCCGGTCCAGGCCGAGCATCATCCGCATGGTGGTGGACTTGCCCGCGCCGTTCGGGCCGAGGAAACCGGTGACGACCCCGGGGCGGACGGCGAAGGTCAGACCGTCCACGGCGAGCTTGTCGCCGTAACGCTTGGTCAGTCCCTCGAGCTCGATCATGCGGCCACGCTAAACAGCCGCGGCGCCCCCCGCCACCGGAGTGGGGAGGGGCGCCGCGGCTGTCGCTGCCGGCCGGCTCGGCGGCCGGACGGGAACGCTAGCGGCTCTGCTGCGCCGGGACGCCGGCAGCCGCCGAGTCGTCCTCCGGGGCACCGGCGGCGGCCACGGCCGCACCGGTCAGGGTGGCCAGCATCTCGCGGACGTTGGTCAGCTGCGCGTTGATGCTGTCGCGGCGGTTGGTGAGCGCCGCCAGCTCGCGCTCGGACTCGCTGCGGATCCGGTCGGCCTTGGCGTTGGCGTCGGCCGTGATGTCCTCGGCCTGGCGCTGCGCGGTCTCCACCGTCTGGCGGGCGCGGCGCTCCGCGTCCGTGCGCAGCTTCTCGGCCTCGAGGCGGAGCTGCTCGGCGCGGTGCTCGATCTCGGCGAGACGCTTCTCCGCCTTGGCCTGACGCGAGGCCAGGTCGCGCTCGGACTGCTCGCGGCGCTTGGCGAGGTTCGTCTCGAAGTCCGCGGCGGCCTGGGCGGCCTTGGCGCGGGTCTCCTCGAAGAGGGAGTCGGCCTCCTCCCGCTTGGACTGCGCGTCCTTCTGGGCCTCGGAGCGCAGCGCGGAGGCCTCGCCCTTGGCCTGCTCGATGACCGCGGCGCCGTCGTTCTCCGCCTTCTGCTTGCGCTCGGCGGCGAACGCCTCGGCGTCGTTGCGCACCTGCTCGGCCGACGACTCGGCCAGCTCGCGGTGCTGCTCGGCGGCACGGCGGGCCTCCTCGCGCAGGTCCTTGGCCTCTTCCTCGGCGAGACGGAGGATTTTCTCCACGCGCGCGCCGAGCCCGGCGTAGGACGGCTCGGAGTCGTTGACCTGAGCCTGGGCGTTCTGCGTCTCGAGGTGCAACTCCTCGATCCGCTTTTCAAGAGCTGTGATACGGGACAGCGCGCTGTCACGGTCGGCGACGAGCTTAGTGATGCGGTCGTCCACCTGACCGCGGTCGTATCCACGCCGCACGAGCTCGAAGCCGAAGGGGGAGGAAGTGTCGCTCATGGGGTTCCTGTCGAAAGAGACCGGTGAGGTGTTAGGGGGAATCCTAGGGGGGAGTACGGCGTGTCATCGAGTCAATGACCGTTTGGTCTGGAGAATGACACCCCTTTTGAGTGGCTAGCCATCGGACTGCTTGCCACTCGAACGGGTGGCACCTGCGCCTGCCGCGGCCTTCACGCCGTTGGCCGGGCCGCCCGCGCCGCCGGGTGTCTCGAAGGACTCGAGTGCCTCCAAGACGTCCTGGACGCGGGAAATTTCGGTGTTGATGTCCGTGCGCCTGCGGGCCAGCACATCGAGCTCGCGCTTGCCCTCCTCGACGGTCCGCTTCGCCTCGGCTTCCGCCGCGGTTCGCATTTCCGCCGCCTCGCGTTCGGCGTCGGCCTTCTTCTGCCCTGCTTCCTTGAGCAGCCCCTCGGCCTTCTTGACCGCGGCGATACGGACCTTACCCGCCTCGCTGTTGGCGCTCGTCACCAGCTCCTTGGCCTTCGCCTCCGCCTCGGCGACCTGCTCGTCGGCCGCCTTGACCAGCTTGTCGGCCCGCTCGCCCGCGGTCCGTACCGCCTCCGCGGCCTCGCGGCGCGCCCGCTTGTGCAGTTCCTCGACCTCGGCCTCGGTCCGCGCCCGCAGTTCCTCCGCGCGCTCGCGGATCGCCGTGGCGTCCCTCCGGGCCTCGCTGAGCATGGTGTTGGAGTCCGTACGGGCCCGCTCCACCAGGCCGTTGCTCTCGTTCGTCGCCCCGGTGACGATCCGGTCGGCCTCCTTGCGGGCGGCACCGACCATGGTGTCCGCCTGCTCCTCGGCGGCCGTCGCCGAGCGCAGCGCCTCCTCCTGGGCCTGCGAGACCAGTTGGTCCGCCTGCTCCGCCGCGTCGGACCGGCGCTCGGCCGCCGCCGCGCGGGCCTCGTCCAGCAGCCGGTCCGCCTCCTGCTGCGCCTCCTGGCGCAGCCGTACGCCCTCCGCCTCGGCGGCCGCCTTGAGCTGCTCCGCCTCCGTACGGGTGCGGGTGGCGAACTGCTGGGCCGAGGTGACGGTCTCCGCCGCCTCCGACCGCAGCCGGTCCGCTTCGGCCACGGCCTCGGTGACCAGCTTGTCCACCTGCTCCGCGGCGTCGCTGCGCCGCTTGTTGGCGTCCTCGCGGGCGCCGTCGCGGAGCCGGTCCGCCTCCCGCTCGGCGGCGGCCACAGCCTCCGCGGCCTCCCGGCGCAGCCGCTCGGACTCGCCGGCCGCCTCCTCCAGGAGCCGGTCCGCCTGCGCCGCCGCGTTCGTGCGCCGCTTGTTGGCCTCCGCGCGGGACTCCCCGCGCAGCTTCTCCGCCTCCTCGATCGCCTCGGAGACCGTACGGTCCGCCATCGCCTNNCGCCTTGGCGGCGTCCGTCTCCTCCTGCGCCTCGCGGCGGAGCCGGTTCGCGTCCTCCGAGGCACGCTCCCGCTCGGCGTACGCGTCGGCGCGGACCCGGTCGGCCTCCGACTGCGCCTCGTCGCGGGTGCGCTGGGCTGCGTGCTCGGCCGCGGACCGCAGGCCGGCGATCTCCTCGTCGGCCTGCTGGTGCAGCCCGGCCACCGCGTCCCGTACCTGCTGGGCGGTCTGCTCGGCGGCGCCGACCAGATCGGCGGCGCGCTCCTCGGCCTCCGCCACCAGCCGCAGCGCCTCGGTCTGCGCCTCCTCGACCCGGGTACGGGCGGAGGCCAGCAGCTCCTCGGACTGCTCGCGGGCGCGAAGGCGTTCTTCGTCCGCCGTCTCGCGGGTGTCGCCGAGCAGCTTCTCGGCCTCCCGGCGGCGGCGGGAGGCCTCGTCCTGGGCGGCGCTCAGCGCCTCCGCGGCCTCGACGCCGGTGCGCTCGGCGGC
>DOWQ01000383.1 GCA_003519485.1 Streptomyces sp.
GCGGTGGAAGTGCGTACCGGTGGGGCGGCCGCCGAGCGCGTCGGCGGCCCGGCTGGCGGAGGTGAGCACCACCGGGATGCCCGCGGCCGCGGCGATCCTGGCGGCCTCGACCTTGGTGACCATGCCACCGGTGCCGACGCCCGCCTTGCCGGCGCTGCCGATGGTGACCCCGGCCAGGTCGGCGGGGCCGGTGACCTCGGCGATCCTGGCCGTGCCGGGAGTACTGGGGTCACCGTCGTAGAGCCCGTCGACGTCCGAGAGCAGGACGAGCAGGTCGGCCCGTACGAGATGGGCCACCAGGGCGGCGAGCCGGTCGTTGTCGCCGAACCGGATCTCATCCGTGGCGACCGTGTCGTTCTCGTTGACGATCGGGACGGCACCCATGGCCAGCAGCTGGTCGAGGGTCCGGTAGGCGTTCCGGTAGTGCGCCCGGCGGCTGGTGTCGTCGGAGGTGAGCAGCACCTGGCCGACCCGCACGCCGTACCGGGCGAAGGAGGCGGTGTAGCGGGCGATGAGCAGGCCCTGGCCGACGCTGGCGGCGGCCTGCTGGCGGGCGAGGTCCCGGGGGCGCCGCTGGAGGCCGAGCGGCGCGAGGCCGGCCGCGATGGCGCCGGAGGAGACCAGCACGATCTCCCGCTCGCCGCCACTGCGGGCCTTGGCCAGCGCGTCGACGAGCGCGTCGACGCGGTCGGCGTCGAGGCCGCCCGCGGCGGTGGTGAGGGAGGAGGAGCCGATCTTCACCACGACCCGGCGGGCCGTCGAGACCTCCTCCCGGTCCGCCGCAGGCACCGCCGGGCCCGTCGGCACGGCTGATCCCGCCGGTCCTGCCGATCCCGTCGGCTCTGCCGATCCCGCTGACCCCGCTGCCCCTGACACCTGCGTCCTCACACTCATCACTGATCGAAGCGACCGAAGGGACGGACCGGCACCGCGCCGGGGCCGAAGCCCGGCGAGATGGCGTTCCCCCTCGCAAATCTACGCCGGTGGGCCCGCCGGGTGCGGCGCGGTCCGTACGGCGGACGCGGCCGGCGTCCGCGAGTGGCCGCTGCCGTACGGCGCCCTCCCGTACGCGCTTCCCCTGCGGGGGCGTCTCCCGTACGGTCCACCGCACGGCGCCTCCCGTGCCGTCCCGCGCACGCGCCTTCCGTATCGCCCGGCCGACCAGCCGGTCCCGCCCACCGCGCATACGGCCGGGGAGGGAAGGAGCGAGGAGTGTCGCAACCGGGCGAAGCGGACCTGGATCCTCCACAATCCCTCCATAAGGGCCCCGCCGGCCCTGAAGCCACCGCCCGCCGTCCCGGTGACGGGCATCACGTGAAATTGTCACGGGGGCGGCGCGCGTCATACGGTCAGTGGTCGTCCTGTGCCGCCGTCACGTCGCTTCGGTGCGCGCCGCCACCCCCCACGGCCCCCCATCCGCTCGCCCCGCCAGGAGCCCAGCCAGTGTCCTCTGCCGGACCCGTCCCCCGCCGCGCTGTGCAGTTGTGCGCCCTCTTCGCGATGTTCTCGGCCTACACGGCCCAGCTCGCCGGTGCTCTGCTGCCCCATGTACCGGTCTTCGTCATCGGCTCCGCGGTGGGTCTTCTTCTCGACCTGTACCTCCAGCAGCGGCAGCCAGGTCTGCTGTCCCTGCTGGGCAAGGTCCGCTTCGACGTCACAGTCCGCCAGTTGCTGCGGGACATGCTGATCATGCTGGGACTGCTCCGCATCGACGGCATCAATCCGCTGGAGGAGCAGTCGCCGATCACCATCGGGCTGCTGGCCTTCTACATGCTGCACTTCGTGTGCCAGGCCGTCGCGGTGCTGGTCCGCCGCAGCCGTACGCTGCCGATCGTCACCCGGAACATCGAGAACTCCGCGTTGCGGCTCACTGCCGCCCCGCCGCGGCTGCTGGCGCGCCGGCCGGGGCAGCGGCTGCTGATCTTCGCCGTGCCGGTCACCGCCGGGCTGATGACCACCGTGGTCACCACGGACGCGTTGGGCGGCGGCATCGGCCTCGCCATCGGGCTGACCCTGTCCGTCGGCGGCCTGGTGCACCTGGCGAGCTGGCTGCTGCCGAGCAAGCGCCCGGCCAACGAGCAGCAGGTCCTGGCCTGGCTCAACGACTGGCTGGACGACTACCGGCCGACGATCGGCATGTACTTCTCCGGCGGCACCAGCTCCGCGTACCAGGCGAACATGTGGCTGTCGACGCTCCCGAAGCTCGACGGCACCCCGATCATCGTGCTCCGCGAGCGCTTCATGGTGCAGAAGATCGAGGCGACGGATGTCCCGATCCTCTGCATCCCCAAGGTCGCGCACCTGATGCACCTCGAGCACTCGACGCTCAAGATGATGCTGCACCCGGCCAACTCCGGTAAGACCTCGCAGGTGTTGCGCATCCCGTCGATCAAGCACGCGTTCACCAACCACGGCGAGAGCGACAAGCTGTCCAGCTGCAACCCGTACGCGAAGGCGTACGACGAGGTGTGGGTGGCGGGGGCCGCCGCGCGCGAGCGCTACCAGCTCGCCGACATCGGGGTCGAGGACAAGGACGTCGTGGAGGTCGGCCGGCCGCAGCTGTCGCCGATCGCCCCGTACGCCGGCCCGCCGGCCGCCGGGAGCTTCACCACCGTGCTGTACGCCCCCACCTGGGAGGGCTGGACCAACGACCCGGGCAACACCTCGGTGATCCTGGCCGGCGAGAACATCGTCCGCGAGCTGCTCGCCGACCCCGGGGTCCGGCTCCTCTACAAGCCGCACCCGATGACCGGCTCCGTCGACCCGCGCGCCCGCCAGGCCAATCTGCGCATCCAGGAAATGATCGGCGATACCAACTCCCGGCGCTCCGGCCCGCGCCCCGGCCCGGAGGCCGCCGCCGAGCTCCGCCGCCGTACCGCCGAGCTGGACCGGCTGACCAGCTCGGCCTTCCGCCCCGACGCCGACGAGGCCGAGCGGATGATGACCCAGTCGACGCCGGAGACCGGCCGCGCGGCCGCCGTGGCGGAGGCGACGGAGGCCTGGGAGGAGGCCTACTGGGCGTCCTTCCCCGACTGGGAGCACCAGATCGTCACCGGCTCCCGGCCCGCCATCTACACCTGCTTCAACCAGTCCGACCTGCTGATCAGCGATGTGTCGAGCGTGGTCTCCGACTACTTGACGAGCGAGAAGCCGTACGCGGTGGCGAACACCACCGGCCTGAGCGAGGAGGCCTTCCGGACCGGCTTCCCGACCGTACGGGCCGCGACGATCCTCACCGACACGGCGGAGAACGTGCCGGCCCTCCTGGAGTCCGTACGACACCCGGAGAAGGACACGCTCGCCGGGGCGCGCGGCAAGCTGAAGGAGCACCTCCTCGGCCCGTCCGACCCGCCGTCGCTGGCCCGCTTCAATGCCGCCGCGCTCGCTCTGTGCGCGAAGTCGGACGAGCGGAAGTCCCGGATGGAGGCCCGGCTGAACTCGGACCTCCCGGCGCAGCGCGAGTTCATGGACGAGGCCGAGACGGAGGCGGAGGACACGGCCGAGGAGGTCGAGTCGGAGCCGGCGGGCGAGCGGGAGCCTGCCGACGCGCAGGAGCCGGCGGGCAACGAGGACCCGAACGACTCCTCGGACGATTCCGATTCGGTCAGCGCTTAGCAGCGACTCGCTCTCAGTTTCACAACGGACCCCGGAGGCACTGCCTCCGGGGTCCGTTGTGACATGCCCCTCATCTAAGATGTGCCCTCGCGATCAGCACAATCGGGACCCCGTGGTAGTGGCCGGTCCCAATCCGACGAGAGGCACCATCAACACATGAAGCGGATCCTGTTGCGTTCCGGTAAGAGCCCCTTCGACGTGGTCTCGCCGGATCAGGCGATTCAGCAGAACGTATTCGCCACGAACTCAGGCAATCTTCTGTTCAGCACGGCGGCGCACAAGGTCCTGTCGACAGAGAACACTGAAGTCGTCTCCAACCGCATGAAGATCCAGCCCTCCGAGGCCGACCGAATAAACGAGGAGTACGACGTCTTCGTCGTACCGCTCGCGAACGCCTTCCGGACGAGCTTCCAAAGACACCTCGACAAGCTGTCGGAGCTCGTCGAGAAACTGGACATCCCGGTGGTGGTCGTCGGGGTGGGCGCCCAGAGAGACATCGGCTACGACGCCGAACAGCTGCGCCCGCTGGACGACTCCGTCAAGCGATTCGCCCGAGCCGTCCTCGACCGCTCCGCGGCGATCGGGGTCCGTGGCGAGTTCACCGAGAAGTACCTGAACAACCTCGGCTTCCGGGATGTCGAAGTCATCGGCTGCCCCTCGATGTTCACGAACGGCGCCGCGCTCAAGGTGGACAAGAAGGCGGACCGGCTCACGGCCGGCTCCCGGATCGCCGCCAACATGACCCGGTCGGCCGACCACATCGGTGATGTGAGCGGACTACTGACGAAGACGTACGAGCGGTACCCCGACATGATCTACGTCATGCAGGTTCTCGCCGACGCGGAACTGCTGTTCTGGGGGGACCTTTCGGAGGCCCGGGGCCAATCCGGCATCGCTCCCATCCACCGTACGCACCCGCTCTTCCGCGAGGACAAGGCCCGCCTCTACCTCGACCCGGTCACCTGGATCGACGAGATGCGCGGCCGGGACTTCTCGTTCGGCACCCGGATCCACGGCAATATCACGGCTCTGCTGGCCGGAACTCCCTGCACGGTCATCTGCCACGACTCGCGCACCCTCGAACTGTGCCGTTACTTCGACATCCCGCACATCCAGGCCAAGGATGTGACCGCGGACCTCGACCTCGCCGAGCTGTACGAGACCGCCGATTTCACCAAGCTGCAGAACGGCCACCAGGAGCGGTTCGACCGCTTCACAGCCTTCCTGGACAAGAACGACCTGCAGAACACGTTCGACCACGGGGACGGCGGGGCCGCCTTCGAGGCCCGGATGCGGGAGACCGCGTTTCCTCCCGCGTTGCGAGCCTGGGACGGCGCGCCCGACGGCCATCTCGACTACCGGTTCAACTGGCTCCGGCAGCAGACGAAGCAGTCGAGGGCCGAGCACGCCGCGCTGACCAAGCGCCTGGCGCAGCTCACCGAGCAGAAAGAGACTCTCGCCGCGCGGCTCGCCGCGCTGGAGTCACGGAGCGCGACGCCGTCCACCTACCGCCGGGCCCGGCGGGCAGTGGGGCGCCGTATCCGCGACGTACGGGGCAAGCGGGTCTGACACGGCGGCCGGACGGTGCCGGTGCACCCGAGGCCCCGGCGCGGCCGCAGAGCGGCGCCGGGGCCCGCGACCGTCCCGTGGGCCCGCTGACGGTACGGACCGCGCAGCCATCGCTCAGCCGCCCGGAGGGGCCGGGGTGTCTTCCAGCGGGGAGGCCGCTCCGGCTCTTGTGCGACCGCGGAGACGGATCAGCCGGTCCGGGCTTCCGGATGGAGCCGGCACCAGCTGTCCCAGGCCGACGCCACCATGTCGCGCACGCCGTGATGGGCCGTCCAGCCGAGCTCCTTGCCGATCAGGTCCGCCGAAGCCACGACCCGGGCCGGGTCGCCGGCCCGGCGCCCCACGACCTGTGGAGCCGGTTCCGTGCGGCCCGTGACCGACCGGATGATCTCGATCATCTCCGCGACGGACACGCCCTCGCCGCGGCCGATGTTGAGGACGAGACCGGTCGAGGGGTCTGCCGTGAGCCGCCGGACCGCGGCCACATGTGCCGAGGCGACGTCCTCGACGTGGATGTAGTCGCGGACGCAGGTGCCGTCCGGCGTGTCGTAGTCGTCGCCGAAGATCAGCGGCGGGAGCTGTTGCGTCAACCGTTCGAACACCATGGGAACGAGGTTGTAAACCCCCTCGTCACCCATCTCCGGGGCGGCGGCTCCGGCCACATTGAAGTAGCGCAGGCAGACCGTCGCCATGCCGTGCGCCCGGCCGACGGCGTTGACCAGCCACTCACCGGCCAGCTTGGTCTCGCCGTACGGGCTCATGGGCGCGCAGGGAGTCTCCTCGGTCACCAGCTCGGCATCGGTCATGCCGTAGACAGCGGCAGACGAGGAGAAGAGGAAGCGGTGCACCCCGGCGGCGGCCGCCGCCTCCAGCACCGTCCGCAGCCCTTCCAGATTCTCCTGGTAGTAGCGCAGCGGCTCCTCGACCGATTCGCCGACCTGCTTCTTCGCCGCGATGTGCACCACACCGGTGACACCGTGCTCCTGCACGGCCCGGTCCAGCGCCTCCCGGTCGAGTACGGTCCCGACGGTCAGCGGCACTCCCGCCGGTACCCGCCGCCGGTCACCGGACGACAGGTCGTCGAAGACGACGACCGACTCGCCGGCGGCGGTCAGCGCCCTGACGACATGCGCCCCGATGTAACCGGCACCGCCCGTGACCATCCACGTCGACATCTGTGGTCTCTCCCTGCATACGGCTTCCGCTGAGCGGCCCAGCCTACGTCCCGTAGGGCGGCGCCTCCGCTCGACCGCACCTTGCCTGGTTTCCACCGGTTATCGCCCGGTTGACGACGTGATGTGGCCGACATTGGCCTCACCGCCGTACAACCTCCGGACACGCGCAGTTGTCTGGCATTCAACGATGCGTTTCTCGCGGTTCGGTGATTTTCCTGGAACATTCCCCGGATACCGGCACCTGGGGCCATCGCTGCGCTGCCAATCACTCTCTGGACAGGTGAAGGATGCCCCGACTGACTCTCATCGTGCCCGCGTACAAAGTGCAGGGCTACATCCGGGACTGCTTGGAATCCATCCTCCAGCAGGACTACGCGGACTTCGAGGTCATCGGTGTCGACGACTGCTCGCCCGACTCCTCCGGCGCCGTCATGGACGAGTTCGCCGCCCGTGACAGCCGGGTGCGGGTCCTGCACCTCCCGGAGAACACCGGATTGGGACGCGCCCGCAACGCGGGTATGGCGGAGGCCACCGGCGACTACCTGCTCTTCCTCGACAGCGACGACACCCTCGCGCGGGGCTCCCTGGCGGCCGTCGCCGAGCGTCTGGAGGCCACCGGCGACCCGGACATACTGATCTACGATTACGCGCGCACCTACTGGGACGGCCAGGCCAAGCCCAGCTCACGCAAGGATCTGCTCGATCAGTCGGGACCGGCGTCCTTCCCGCTGTCGGAGCGGCCGCAGCTGCTCGACCTCCTCCAGGTCGCCTGGAACAAGGCCTACCGCCGCGACTTCGTGCAACAGCACCGCCTCGATTTCCCGTCCGGATTCTACGAGGACGCTCCCTGGACCTTCTGCTCGCTGATCGCGGCCGAGCGCATAGCCGTGCTCGACAGAATCTGCGTGCACTACCTGCAGCGGCGCTCCGGCGGGAACATCCTGCGGACCGTCAGCCGCAAGCACTTCGACATCTTCGATCAGTACGCGCGTGTCTTCCGCTTCATCGACGAGCACCCGCAGCGGGCGGCCTGGCGGCCTGCCATCTTCAAGAAGATGGCCGACCACTCCATCACGGTTCTGGACCGGCCGGGCCGGCTGCCGCAGGACGCCCGCGCGGAGTTCTTCCGGCTGGCGGCGGTCGACTACCGCCGGCGCAAGCCACCGGGCTTCGTACGGCCGTCCGGAACCCGTGGCCGCAAGTACGGCTTGCTGGCACATGACTCCTATCCGGCCCTCGCGGGCGTCAAGGCTGCGGCGAAGGCCCGCCGCCTGGTGCGCAAGCACGGTCACAACAGCGTGCGGAAGTTCAAGCACACGGCCATGGGCATGTACTACCGGTCACAGCTCCGGATGCCGCTGGACGAGAACCTGGCGGTGTTCTCCGCGTACTGGAGTCGCGGCTACGCCTGCAACCCCGCCGCGATCGACGCCGAGCTGGCCCGGCTCGCCCCGCACATCCGGCGGGTCTGGGCGGTCAAGCCCGACCAGGCGCACCGGGCGCCCAAGGGCGTCGAGGTGGTCCGGGTCGGCTCGCACGACTACTGGACCGCCCTCGCCCGTGCCAAGTACACCGTCAACAACGTGAACTTTCCGGACGCCGTGGTGAAACGCGAAGGGTCTGTCCATGTGCAGACCCATCACGGCACCCCGCTCAAGACCATGGGCCTGGACCAGCGGAAGTTCCCCGCCAGCGCCAAGGGCATGGATTTCAAGAGCCTGCTCGAACGCTGCGACCGCTGGGACTTCAGCCTCTCCTCGAACCGGTTCTCGACCTCCGTCTGGGAACGGGTGTACCCCTGCGCCTTCACCTCGTTGGAGTACGGCTACCCGCGCAACGACGTCCTGGTGAACGCCGACGGCGCGGCCGTGCGCCGGGCCCGCCGGGAGCTGGGGCTCGCCGACAGCACCAGGGCGATCCTGTACGCCCCCACGCACCGCGACCACGAGGCCGGCTTCACTCCCCGGCTGGATCTCGTACAGCTGTCGGAGCGCCTCGGGCCCGACACGACGCTGCTGGTCCGCGGTCATTACTTCTACGAGCAGTCACCCGCGCTGGCCGAGCTCCGGGCGCACGGCCGGGTCATCGACGTCTCGGCGAAGCTCGTTGTCGAACAGCTCTACCTCGCCTCGGACGTCCTGGTGACGGACTACTCGTCCGCGATGTTCGACTACGCCAACCTGGACCGGCCGATGGTGATCTACGCGGACGACTGGGCCATCTACTCGGCCGTGCGCGGCACGTATTTCGATCTGCTCCGGCAACCGCCCGGCGCCGTCGCCGTCAGTCAGGAAGCGCTGACCGACGTTCTGCTCTCCGACAAGTGGAACGACGAGCGCGCCGGCGAGCTCCGCGCGGCGTTCCGGCAGCGCTTCTGCGAGTTCGACGACGGCAGCGCCGCCGAACGCGTGGTCCGCCGGGTCTTCCTGGGCGAGCGGGCCGTGCCACCGGTCGTGCCGCTCGCGGACCGGACTCCGGCGCCGTCCCCCAGCCAGCTCCGCTCCACCCCGCCACACGCGCTCCTGGGGCACTGAAGCGGGCCGGGCGCCCCTCCTCCGCGGCAGCACAGCAGTTATCAGGCATCCCAGGAAGGCTCGACCCCTCGTGACCCCTCGACTCAGTGTCATCGTCCCGATCTACGGCGTGGAACAGTATCTGCATGCCTGCCTCGACTCACTCGCCGCACAGACGCTGGCCGACCTCGAGGTCATCATGGTGGACGACGGCTCCCCGGACGGCTCCGCGGCGATAGCCGCCGAGTACCAGGCCCGCGACCCGCGCTTCAAGCTGGTGCGCAAGGAGAACGCCGGCCTCGGCGCGGCTCGCAACACCGGAGTCGCGCACAGCTCACCGGACAGCGAGTACCTCGCCTTCGTCGACAGCGACGACCTGCTGCCTCCCGACGCGTACCGGATGCTGGTCGGCAGCCTGGACGAGACCGGCTCCGACTTCGCCACCGGCAATGTGCAGCACCTCAACTCCCGCCGGGTGTGGCAGTCGCCCATGCACCGGATGCTGGCCGGCGGCGCCGTCCAGCGCACCCACGTCCGTGACAACCACAAGCTCCTCGTCGACCGCACCGCCTGGAACAAGGTCTTCCGGCGGTCGTTCTGGGAGCACCACGGCTTCGCCTTCCCCGAGGGTGTGCTGTACGAGGACATCGAGGTCAGCATCCCCGCGCACGTCCTCGCCGAGTCCGTCGACGTGATCGGCGAGCCGGTGTACTACTGGCGGCTGCGTGACGGCGAGGGCGCGCCGTCGATCACCCAGCGCCGCACCGAACCCCGCGGAATCCGGGACCGGGCCCAGGCCGTCGCGACGGTCAGCCGGTTCCTCGGCTCGCGGCCCGACGACCCGGTCCGCCGCGAGCTGAAGAACGCCTACGACCACCGTTGCCTGACCGACGACCTGCGGATCTTCCTGCAAGTGCTGCCGCAGGCAGAGGAGGACTTCCACGACGAGTTCCTCAGGTCCGTCAACGACTACCTCGATCAGGTGGACCCGAAGATCGTGCTGGACCTTCCGACGCCGCTGCGGGTGAAGTGGCTGCTGGTGCGCAAGCACGCCATGGGTGAGCTGCTGGAGATGTTCGCCGCCGAGCGTGCCGGCGAGCCGGTCGAGCTGCGCGGACTGCTGCGCAAGTACGCCCGCTTCTCGTGGCTCGACGCGAGCGCCGTGGGCCTGCCGAGGCGCGTCCTGCGGATGGACCCCGAGCTCCGGCTGCGGGCGCCGCTCCAGGAGCTCTCGTGGGAGAGCGGCAAGCTGCGGCTGCTGGGGCACGCCCGGATCGACCGGATCGACCAGCCGACGAAGCACCACGCGGTGAAGGTGGTGCAGCTCAAGAAGGCCGGCAGCCGGCGGCGGATCGTGCTCCCGGTCCGCAACGTGCACCGCCCCGAGGCCACGGCCAACGCCCAGCAGCACAACTACGACTGGGCCGGCTGGGAGCTGCTCCTGGACCCCGCCAGGCTCCGCAAGGGCGGCCGGTGGGAGGAGGGTGTCTGGCACGTCGGCATCGCGGTGGCGACGTCCGGGCTGGTTCGTAAGCGCTCCGTGCACACCTCCGGCCCCACGGCCGCCAACCACCCGCCGTACCAGTGGCTCGACGGCGACTTCCGGCTGCTGCCGACCATCACCAACGGATCGCTCAAACTCCGCGTGGAGAAGGTGCGCGCGCTGGTCACCGGGCACCGGCAGGACGGAGACGCCGTGCAGGTCGACGGCGAGATCCGGGAGCCGCTGGCAGCCGGTGAGACGGTCACGCTCCGGGTGGCCAACCGCAAGAGCGGCGAGCAGCACGCCTACCCGGCCGTACTGGACACGGCCACCACCGGGCATACGTCCTTCCGCGTCCGCGTACCGCTCCAGGACGTCGCGCTGGTCCCCCAGCCGCTGGAGCCCTCGCAGCGGGAGGGTGCCGCCGCCGACACCGCGGACATCGCCCAGGCCGCCAAGCGGCTGTGGAGCACCGAACTCGTCGCCACCGGCCCGGCGGGGACGGAACGCCGGTTCTCCACCGTGGTCCGCGAGGGCCTCGCCGACCACCAGATCCGGCTGCCCGCCTCGCTCGGCGAGTACGCGGACCGCAACGAGCTGGCGCTGCTCGCCGGGAACAACGGATACCTGAAACTCTGCGTCCGCCCCCTCCAGGCCAGGCTCACCGAGGTCCGCCGGACCGACGACCGGCTCCTGCTGACCGGCTCCGTCCCGATGAAGCTCTCCGAGCCGGTGCTCGTCCTCGGGGCCCGGGACCAGGCCGAGGAGAAGACCGTCCCCGTACGGCTGCTCCCGGACGGCCGGTTCGAGGCCGAGTTCGCCCCCGGTGCCGTCCCGGGCCCGTACGGTGCGCTGCCGCTGCGGAACGGCCGCTGGAATCTCTTCCTGCGGTCGGCGGACGGCTCCGTCGACGTACCTTTCGTCATCGACCGGCTGGCCGTCCCCTCCTTCCCCGTCGAAGTGCAGGACCCGGCCGGGCCGTACGCGCTCGAAGCACGGTGGCACGACTTCCCGCAGCTCAACTGTGCGTGGGGAGTCGGTGTCATGGAACGCGGCCGGTACCGGCAGCGAAAGCTGGAGAAGGGGTACTACCGGGCAAGCCGGCAGAAGCCGCTGCGCGACGCCGTGCTGTACATCAGCTACAACGGCCGGCAGTTCTCCGACAGCCCCCGCGCCATCCACGAGGAACTGACGCGCCGGGGGACCGACCTCGAGCAGTTGTGGGTGCTCAGGCACAACCAGGTGGAGCTGCCCGAACCGCTGAGGACGGTCCGGATGTGGAGCGCCGAGTGGTACGAGGCCCTCGCACGCTGCCGGTACATCGTGGCCAATGCCCACCTGCCGCACTGGCTCGAGCGCCGGGAGGGCCAGGTCGTCGTGCAGACCTGGCACGGCACCATGCTGAAGAAGATCGGCCTCGACATCGAGGCCCCGAAGTTCGACCCCGAATACCACGACCGATTGCGGGCGGAGGTGCGGCACTGGAGCCTGCTGGTGTCGGCAAACCGCTTCAGCACTCCGATCCTGCGGCGCGCCATGGACTACGACGGCCCGGTCGTCGAGAGCGGTTATCCGCGCAACGACCGCCTCTACTCGCCGGACCGTGAAGTGACCGGCAAGGCCGTCAGGGACAGTCTCGGGCTGCCCGCGGGCAAGAAGGTGGTGCTGTACGCCCCGACGTGGCGTGACGACGTCGCCTACCGCCAGGGACGGTACCGGTTCGACCTGCGACTGGACCTGGAGGACGCCCGCAGGCGGCTCGGCGACGACCACGTCCTGCTGGTGCGCCGGCACTCCAACATCGTGGACGCCGTTCCCGGGGCCGGCGACGGATTCGTCTTCGACGTCTCCGAGTACCCGGACATCACGGACCTGTACCTGGCGTCCGACATTCTGATCACGGACTACTCGTCAGTGATGTTCGACTTCGCCCATCTCGAGCGGCCGGTGCTCTTCTTCACCTACGATTTGGACCACTACCGGGACAACCTCCGCGGCTTCTACTTCGATTTCGAGAAGGACGCGCCCGGTCCGCTGATCCGGACTTCCGAGGAACTGATCGGCGCGATACGCGACATCGACCGGGTCTCGGCGGAGTACAAGGAGAAGTACGACCGCTTCCGCGAGCTCTTCTGCGACCTGGACGACGGACACGCGGCGGAGCGTGTGGTGAACCGGATGCTGGAAATACCGGCCGAAAACCAGCAGTAATCCGGTCAGCCGGGCCGGAGCTCCGAGGGTGCGTTCCCCCGGAGCTCTCATGCCTGGAACAGCCGGCGCGAGGAATCGTGAGTAATCCTCAGCGCCCGTCGAACGACCGGACGAAATCGCGCAGCCAGACGCGGAAGTCCGGTCCGAGGTCTTCGCGTTCGCCGTCCAGCCGGACGACCGCGCGCAGATAGTCCCCGCGGTCACCGGTGTCATACCTGCGTCCCCGGAACACCACCGCGTGGACGGGCCCTCCCGACGCGGGGTCGGCGGCGAGTGTCCGCAATGCGTCGGTAAGCTGGATTTTGCCGCCACGCCTCGGCCCCCTGCCGCGCAGCACATGGGTGCGCGAGCCGCAACGGGCGGCTGTTCCGCGCTGCCACCGGTCGATTCCGGGCAGAAAGGCGAATTGCTGTCCCGGTCCTGCCGATGTGGCTCCAGGTCTCACCGCGCGCCGGCCCGGCCATGAAAGGACCATGAAGAGAACGAGACCGGCTGCCCGACGTCACCCGTCGGACATGCGCCCGTTGCCGACACAATATCGATGCGAACGACAAGGCGATCCGGACAATTTCCCCCATGCACCCCGCCCGCCCGAACCCGTACCCCAATTGTTCCGGCGCCGATATCGAATGGGTGCTTCCGCTCGCACAAGCTTTCCGCCGGAGCGTTCCACCAGAGTGCGGGCACATCGCGAGCCCACATTGACTCGGAATGCACCGCTGCCCACTCGATGGCCATTCGATGAAGGGAATCAACTCGCTAAAATGTGATGTACATCACAACTTGAGGAGTCAACTGCAACTATCCCGGCTGTGCGGCGTCTTACCTTCCGGGGGCCGGTGGGGTCCCCGGCGCCCGGGGTCCGGGCTGTTTTCTGCCCATGCCGCCCCCTCCCGGCAGAAGCACGAAAGCCACAGTTCCGGAAGGCCCCTTGTATGGAAATACCTCCTCTCGCCGAAGTACGCCGTCGGACCGAGAAGAAGCGAGACGCCTGGTGGACCGTTCTCCTGGTGGATCCCGTCGCCACTCCACTGGTCCGGTGGACGGCGATGTGGCCGCGGGTAACGCCGAATCAGATCACTTGGGCCGCACTCGTAATGGGCCTGGGGGCGGCAGCCTGCTTCTCCCGGGGTGACTGGTCGTGGCTGATCGCCGGCGCGGTGCTCTACCACGTCAGCTTCATCCTCGACTGCATGGACGGCAAGCTCGCCCGTCTCACCGGCAGGGGTTCCGAGTTCGGCGCCTGGCTCGACTACGTATTCGACCGTCTCCGGGTCCTCATCTGCGCCGTCGCCCTGATGGGCGGCCAGTACAGCCGGACCGGTGACGTCGACTACGTGTGGCTGGCGCTCGCCGTCGTCTTCCTGGACATGCTGCGCTACATCGACGCCCTGCAGATCTTCAAGGTCCGGCACGGCATGCGGAAGAAGCTCAAACGCCGGGCGGTCGAACTGCACCTCCTCGAGGCCGGCGGCACGAGCTCCGAAGCCGCCTTCGGGGCCGGCCAGTACAACGACGAGCAGGACAGACTGCCCGAGAGCTTCTCCGTACGAGAGGGGGGCCGGGCGCCCGTCCCGCTCATCGCCACCCAGGAGTCCTTCCTCCGCCGGTTCTCCCGGTACGAGCGCGTCCGCGACTACCTGGTCGGCCACCGCATCCGCACCCACCTGGTCAGCGGCATCGAATTCCAGATGGGCGTCTTCATCATCGCCCCGCTCACCGGGGCCATCATGGTGACGACGGTCGCGGCCGGCGCGCTCCTCGTCCTCTTCGAACTCGCCATCATCTACAAGCTGCTGCTGTCGACACGCGACTTCGAGCGCATTCTGGCGTCCTACGACGATCTGCTGCAGGAGCAGGCACAGACGGTCGCGGAGGAGCCGGCCCCGGCCCCGGCCGTACCGCACCTCAGCGCCTGACCGCACCGGCACGGCCGCCGCTCCGCGCCCGGCATCACCGCCGGCGGCTCACCGCACAGCCGGGCCGCACCACCGCACAGGCGCGCCACAG
>DOWQ01000728.1 GCA_003519485.1 Streptomyces sp.
CGTCCGTCCCCTCGCCGGGGAGCACGCCGGCGGGCCGGGCCCACCGGGCGAGCCACACGGCGTCGGCCAGTTCGCCCCGGTCGGGGTTCAGGCCCGCGTCCCGGAGCAGGGCGATGACGTGCGCCAGGCCGTCCGCGGCGGCTTCCTGGGCACGGTCGGGGGGCGGGGCGGCCGCCCGCATCAGCCACTCACCTCGGCCGGTCGAGGCGCTGGATGAGCATGTCGGCGAGCCGGTCGCGGGTGGGCGGCGCGGCGTTGTGGGTGAGGTAAATGGCGTTCAGCAGCTGGTCGGTGGCGAGGAGTTCGCTTCGGGAACGCTTGAGGAAGCGGTTGATCAGGTCCTCGCCTGCCCGGGCGGCCTCCTCACCGAGGTGCGCCCGCACGACGGTGGCGAGCCGCTTGTGGTCGGGCTGGGACAGCTCCAGGTGGATGCAACGCCGCAACAGGGGTGCCGGGAAGTCGCGTTCGCCGTTGCTGGTGAGGATGACCACGGGGAACGCGCGGCACCGGATGCGGCCGTCCCGCACGGTGACCTTCGCCCCGTCGTCGGTGAGCACCTCGACCTCCGGCTCCCGCTCCGCGAGCCGCTCCAGCTCGGGGATGCCGAACTCGCCCTCCTCCAGGACGTTCAGCAGGTCGTTGGGGAGGTCGATGTCGCTCTTGTCGAGCTCGTCGACGAGCAGCACCCGCGGCTTCGCGGAGGGCAGCAGCGCGGTGCCGAGCGGCCCGAGCCGGAGGTAACTGCCGATGCCACCGGGGGTCTCGGCCCGGCCGCCGGGTACGCTGCGGCTGCCGGCCGCGATCTGCACGTCCTGCAGGCGGGCGATGGCGTCGTACCGGTACAGGCCGTCGCCGAGGGTGGTGCGGCTGACCACGGGCCAGCGCAGCACCCGGCCCAGGCCGAGCTCGTACGCGAGGGAGTGCGCGAGGGTGCTCTTGCCGGCCCCGGGGCTGCCGGTCACCAGCAGCGGGCGCCGGAGGTAGAGGGCGGCGTTGACGATCTCCAGCTCCTCGGCGCTGGGGCGGTGCATCTCGGCCAGGTGGTTGAAGGACCCGAGCCGCCGGGTGGACGCGCTGTCCGTGGCGGGGCCGGGGTCGACGAGCGGGCCGCCGTCGAAGTCGCGCCACGGCGGCGGGTCGGGCAGCGCGTCGATGCCGTCGTGCGGCTCACCGGCCCCGCGGTAGATGAGCCACTCACTCGCTTCGCTCACTCCATGCTCCTCGTCACTGGTGCGGTGAAAGCGGGAGCGCGGACCATGCCCCGAAGGTATCGGGGCCGGGCGCGACCCCGTAAGAGGTCGGTCGGGGCCTTCATGGCGTCACCAACAGGTCATCGGTGCCCGGCAGCGGGCGGCTCGGGTCGTCGTGGAGCAGTGCCAGCCCCTGGGACCAGTACGCCTCTAGCGCCGCGGTGCCGACCTCGGCGCGGAGCCGGTGCACCGCGGCGGGCAGCCGGCCGGCCCGTTTGTGGTCGGTGACGGTCCGCAGCGCGCCGCGGTGGAAGCTCCGGCACACCGGGTCGGGGCACTCGCGGCGCCACAGGGCCACGGGAAAACCGCCATCGATGATCCCGGCGAGCGCGCCGGCATCGCCGTCCGCAGCCGCGGTCCGGCAGAGGACGGGCAGCGTGTACGGGCCGAGGCCGCGGAGGGCGTCCGCGTCGGGCAGCGGCTCGGGGCGGCCCTCGTCGCAGTCGAGCACCAGGGGTTCCATCGGCCCCTCGTGCAGCCGCTGCCAACGGCGCTGCTCCAGCTCCAGATCCTCCTCGCTCGCACCGTGAGGCCGGTCGGAGCAGCGCACCACGACGGGCCGGAGCACGCCCAGCGGCGGACCGCCCGCGGGGACCCGCCAGCCGTCCACCGGAAGACCCAGCAGGGCCTGGCCGAGGGCGACTTCCAGGGTGGCGGGCCGGGTGGGCTCGTCGCACCGGCGGAAGGCCTCGGTGAGCGGACCGGCGAGGCGGGCCGGCAGGCCGTCGAGGGAAGTGCCGTCCTGGCCCTCGTCCAGCGGGAGGACGTCACCGGACGGTTGGACCGAGCTGATCAGCCAGTCGTAGCTGTCCCGCTCCCAGCCGCGCCGGGTGATCCCGAGCAGCACCGAGGGGCGCGGGTCGGGGTCGACCGTGTCGCAGTCGGCACCGGTGACCGTGACCCTGCCGGCGGCGCTGACGGTGACGCCGGGCTCGTGCCGCCGGCGCAGCCGGGCGGAGCGCTCGGCCCCGAGGCGGTTGCGGAAGACCCGGGGCATCTCGGCGGCGGCGGCGAGGTCGCGGGCCCACTCCCACACCTCGCGCTCGGCCTCCGGGGAGGCGGGGTAGGGGCGGTCGGCGGTGGCGGCGTGCACCGCGTAGCGGAGGATGTGCTCGAGCTCGGACTGCGGGTGCTTGCGGGCGTAGAACTCGTAGAGCAGTCCGAGCCCGTCCCGCCAGCCGCGGGGGGCGACGGGGCGGCTCTCGGCGGCCTGCCCGAGCACCTCCCCGAGGAGGCCCAGCAGGCTGTTCGTGCTGACGGGCGGCGGGAGTTCGGCGAGCAGCCCGAGGAGCACCACCCGCTGGCCGGGCGAGAGGGCGTGGCCGGAGCCGGGGTGCAGCCCGCCCTGGCCGTCGGTCCAGGTGGTACTGAGGTGATGGCCGTCGGTGTGCCGGTCGGCGTGGTGGCGGTCGTGGGCGTGCACCACCCGCTGGTAGAGGTCGTCCTCCTCGCGCGCCACCGGGCCCTGAGGCACCGGCAGTCCGCGCAGATGCACCACGGAGACCGCGAGGCCGCCGTCGTCCTTGCCCGTACGGCGGCCCTTGACCACCCCGATCACCTCACCGCGGGCGAGGTCCACCAGCGGGCCGCCGGAGACGCCTTCGCGCATCTCGTCCTCGTTGCTGAGCCGGACCATGCTGCCGGCGCCGAAATTGCCGACGATGCTGCACCGGCCGTCGACTTCGAGGACGGTGCCCGCCAGTTCGGTGTGCCCGAAGAACGCGACATGCTCGCTGCTGAGGACGTTGGAGGTGCGCTCGGTGAGCCAGACGCAGCCGTGCGGCACCGGTTCGAGCAGCCGTACGAGGGCCAGGTCGGGGGCCGGCCAGAGACCGCCGGCGCTCCGCTCGGGCTCGGCCCACTCCACCCGGCCGCGGACGGTGCGGCCCTCGAAGGTCAGACCCACTTCGCCCCCTCCGCCCCGCATCGCCACATGGGCGCAGGTGAGCACCCAGTTGGGAGCCACGAAGAACCCGCTCCCCCACAACGGCGGCCCCTCGGAGGGATACCCGCCGGGCGGCTCATGGATGCGCACGGTGGCGGCCCGCACCAGGGGAGCCAGGTGCTGGTGGAAGTGCTCCATGGGGCCGTGCGCGCCCCCGGCGTCCGCCCCGTTCACGCCCTGCCCCCGGGAGCCGCCTGGGCGTCCGGGCCCGCCTGCTGCCCGGGCACGGCGG
>DOWQ01000316.1 GCA_003519485.1 Streptomyces sp.
TACGGAAAGACAACAGCCTCTGATGAAAGCGCCGAACGCGACGGCTGCCGCGGTCACGGAGGGGTCGACGCCCGCGTCGATCACGACGGGGTCCTTGCCGCCGAGTTCGAGCAGCGCGCGGTGCAGCAGCTTGCCGGCGCCCGCGCCGACCTTCCGGCCGGTCTCCACGGATCCGGTGAAGTGCACGAGCTGGATCTGCGGGTGCTCGGCCAGCGGCGCTCCCGCACGGGCGTCCCCGAGCACGAGATTCACCACGCCCGGCGGCAGGCTGAGCAGTTCGAAGAGCCGTACGGCCGACAGGGGAGATCGTTCCGAGGGTTTGACGACGATGGTGTTCCCGGCGGCAAGGAGCGGGCCGAGCACGCCGAGAATCATGGGGACGGGGAAGTTCCACGGTGTGATCGCCGCGGTGGCGCCCAGGGGATGGCGGAGGATCCTGGTGGCGCTGCCGTCGGGATGATTGATCGTTTCCTCGAAGTCGTACGACAGAGCCTGGGCAGCCGAGGCTTTGAGGGCGGCCACCGCACCGCCGATGAACGTGCGGCCGATCCCGACCGGCTTGCCCATCTCCCGGCACTCGAGCTCGGCGAGCTCCTCGGCGTGCTCGGCCACGGCGTCGGCCCACGCCGATATGCGTGCGACGCGTTCGGCCACGGGCAGCGCCGCCCATGCGGGCTGCGCCCGCACCGCGGCGGCCACGGCCCGGTCGACGTCCTCCGGGGAGCCGGCGGGAGCGCGGGCGATGACATCCTCGGTCGCGGGATTGACGACATCGAGCAGCGCGTCGCCCCGCGAGTCCTCCCAGATGCCGCCGATCAGGTTCTGCAAGGTCTTCATGGGGAGATCTCCTTCGTCTACCGACCGCGGGCGGCGCGGCAGGGACGCGGCCTGCTGGGTCTCTGGTGGTCTGCTGGCTCTGGTGGAGCACGCGTGAGGGTCAGGCGATCCGGTCGGCCATGAGCTCACCCGCCATGATCGTGGCGAGGTTGGTGTTGGCCCGGGGGACGGACGGGAACACCGAGGCGTCGACCACGCGCAGGCCCTCGACGCCGAGGACGCGGCACTCGCTGTCCACGACGGTGCCGGGGGCGTCGGTCGCGCCCATCCGGCAGGTGCTGGTGCCGTGCTGTGCGTCCATGACGGTGGCCAGCAGGTGGTCGTCGAGCCGGCTGTCGCTGTCCAGGACGGAGAACAGGGCCTCGTTCTCCTTCTCGAGCGGGCCTGCCATGATCTCCGTGGCCTCGGGCCGCCGCGCCAGGTCCGCCAGTGCGCGGACACCGTGGCGCATGCGGGAGAGGTCGCGTTCGTCGGACAGCATCCGCTCCCGCACCAGCGGGTGGTCCGTGGGGTCGGTCGACGCCAGTGTCAGCACACCCCGGGAGTAGTTCTGGTTCAGCCAGACCCCGAACGCTCCGAAACCGGTACTCGTCGATGCGCCGGCCATGGACAGCGCGTTCTGGTTGAGCGATACGAACATCAAGTCGTGTTGCGGGGCACCGGCTCCGCTCGTCCACCGGACGCAGACGTTGGTGTGCCGGTCGTGCGGCGTCCTGACGGCCGCCGCCTCCGTCAACGGCATCGACACCAGAGCCATCGGATGGTCCTGCATGCCATGGCCGACCGGAAGCTCGTGGCGCACGTCGATGCCGAGCGGTCGCAGGTGCAGGGCGGGGCCGACGCCCGATCGCATGAGGATGGCGGGGGAGTGGATGACACCGGCACTGAGGACGATCGTGTCGGCGTGCTCGGTCACCACCTGTCCGTCGACGAGCAGCCGGACACCGACGGCCCGGTTGCCGGCGAACAGAACCTGGTCCACCAGGGCGTCGCCTCGCACGGTGAGGGTGTCCAGGTCCCGGGCCGGCTCCAGATAGGCGTCGTTGACCGACACCCGCCGGCCGCCCCGCGAGTTGATCGGGTACGGCGAGACTCCGGTCGCGTCCGGGGCGTTGACATCCGCGGCCCAGCCGAACCCCGCGGCGAGGGCGGACCGGGACAGGGCGGTGTCGACTCCGCCCCACGCGTCCTGCGGAGTGCGGTGGATCGGCGTCGGCCCGCCGCGGCCGTGATAGGGCTCGTCACCGTACAGCTCGTCGTCCTCCAGCTTGGCGAAGTACGGCAGGACGTCCTTCGGGGACCAGCCCGCACAGCCGAGTCCGGCCCAGTCCTCGTAGTCCGCCATCGGGGGCCGGATCGCGATCTGCCCGTTGACCGACGAGCTGCCGCCCACACCCCCGGCCACGCCAGTACGGCGCCTGCGGCTGCTTGTCGGTGCGCGAGGAGCTCAGGCCCGGCCAGAGCAGGCCCTCGGCCGCCCTGGGGTCCATGAGCGCGACCACCGGGTTCGGCGAGCGCCATGCCCGGTGCATCTGCGCCGACCGGAAGTCGGGGCCCGCCTCCAGCAGCAGGACGCGNNCCCACCACGATGACGTCCCAGCCCATGCTCGTCATTCGTTTTCTCCCGCCATAGGGTGATCGGACGCGGCCTCGATCAGGTTCGAGGGCTTTGAACGGGTACTGTGGCACCAGTCATAAATTCAGTCAAGACTGAACGTTCAATTTTATTTGATGTTTGGAGGGCCTTGGTGTCCCAGGCGGCCGAGTTCGGCAAGGTCGACACGCATGAAGAGCTCATCGAGGAGTTCGGCACGCACATCGGCAGGGCGATGGGCTGGCCCCGCATGGCCGGACGTGCCGCAGGGCTGCTGATGCTCAGTGAGAAGCCGCTGACCCTGAGCGAACTCCAGGAAGCCCTCGATGCCAGCAAGGGCTCGGTCTCGGAGACCACGCGGCTCCTCATGGCCAATGGGACGGTGGAGCGCTACAAGGAAGCGGGACAGCGGTACTTCGTCTACCGGTGGCGCGATGACGCCTGGGTCGGCTGTCTGCAGCATGTCGTCGGGGCGACGGTCCAGCTGCGCGAACTCGCCGCGCATGCGGAGGAGCGAGGTGGCGACATGACGGACGAGCAGCGCAGGCGCCTGCGCGACATGCACGACTACTACCGCTTCATGGTGAGGAATCTCGAGTCTCTCCTTGCGGAGTACACCGCCACATGGGTGGCACGCAGAGCGCAGCCGTGACCCTGTCCCGGGACGGGCGCCCGCCCGGGCGCCTCACGGCGTTCGTGCGAGACCCGGTGCGCCCCGGGGCGACCGTGCGGCGCGGGGACCTCCGCCGCGCCGGAGGTCTCCGCAGGGCTCAGGACGACAGGTGCCGGCCACGTTCCTGACCGTGCCCGGCCGCCGCGAGCTCCACCTCGACGATGCGGTTCAGATGGCGACGGGCTTCCTCCGTGCTGAGCGGCGGCGCCTGCCGCAACCGCTGGAGGGCCAGGCCGTCCGCCAGGGCGGCGAAGCGGACGGTGAAGCCGTCCAAGTCGTCGCAGACGAACTGTCCGTCGGCGACCCCGCGTTCGACCAGCGCACGGATCTGGTCGTGCCACGCTTCGTATCGCGCGGCCTGGCCGCGGTCGAACGCCTGGTCCGGGTCCTGCTCGCCCGCACCCCAGTAGTCGAACCACAACCGCCAGTGCCGGTCGGTGTCCTCGGTGAACAGCGCGTCGATGAACAGGCGCAGTGCCTCGGCCCCGCTGGTCGCCTGCTCCGCGGCATCGCTGAGCGCCGCGTAGTACCGCTCGATGTGCAGCACCATCGCCTCGGAGAGGATCTCCTGGACGCTGCCGAAGTGATACGTCACCGTGCCGACCGACACACCGGCCGCGGCGGCCACATCACGCACGCCCACCGAGCCGTACCCTCGCTCGGCAATCAGCGGCACCGCTGCCTCCACGATGAGGCGGCGCCGCACCTCGGTGGGCTGGCGGGTGCGGTCGGCGGCGGCGACGGCACGGCGGGGTGCCCTGGTGGGCTTCACCCCGACGTCCGCGGGGTCGTGCGGTGCCATGCGCGCTGGGCCACTGTCTCTCCGTTCGTCCGTGCTGCGACACGGCTGTCCATGACGAAATCCGCGGCCGTGGCCCGCAGCTCCGTACGGACGACGATATCGGCGTCCCAGCCGTTCCCGTGATCGTCTGCGCGGTGCAGCCGGATCGTCCACTCGGACACGGCGCTCGCCGACAGCGGATCGTCGGTGCGGATACGGTACGTCTCCCGGGCGCTCTCCTCATAGCGCAACCTGTCGGGGTAGGTGCGCGAGCCCCCGTAGTTGGGGTCGACCTCCAGGGTCCACTCCGCCTTCCCGACGTCATGCGTGACGAGCCGCTCCGGTCGCCGATCCGCCGGCTCGTCGTACGTCACCGAGAGCGGCACTGCCTGTTCGGGCTCCTCGAAGAGGATCGGCTGCCGACCGCGTCGCCGTCAGCGACACGTACTGGCCGTGGGTATGGCCGCACGGCGAGCGCGGCGCGGACCGTGGATGTCGGACATCACCGATCAACTTTCCGCTATTCGTTCAGTGGAACGATTGAGTGAGGTGCGTGAACGATAGCGATGCGATGGTTCAGCGCCAACCCTCTGGGCGGGAAAACCCACGTGGAGATCCACTCGTTACGCCGGCACCCACGGCCGGTGCCGCGATCGTCACGCAAGGCAAGGTGGGTGACGCCTCGCAAGCGGCGGCGTAGGTAGCCGCCGATAGACCGTGGAATGGACCTGTGCTCTGTGAAAGGTGCACGCTGGGGTTGTGTGGCTGCTGGCAGGTTCCAGCTGCCACCCGTGGGCGAGCAGGGTGGTGAGAGCCTCCCGAGCCGAGCCCGCGACCGGTCACAGCCGATACCGATTTCGTCGGCCACGCGTCGCGGACCGTGTGAAGGTCGAGGGCGACCTGGACCTCGCGGACGCATCCTGCCTGACTTCGCCGTCACGCCGTAGTCCGGGGCGCACTGCGTCACCACACCCCGTGCCCGCCTGCGAAGGCGGGCACGGGGTTGGCGGGCATGGGGGAGGTCAGCCCTTGCCGGTGGACTTGCCGTCGGTCTCCAGGTTCGGGGTCTCCTGCTCGTCGGCCATGAAGTCATGGTCGAACGGCGGGGCCTGATCGGTCCACCGCATCGCCGTGAAGGTGGTGTAGCCGGTGAGCTCTCCAAGCCGGTGTCCGCCGCGGGTCGAGGTCGCGTACAGCTCTTCCGACAGCGGCAGTCCGGTCTCCTTGTCGAAGATCAAGCGGATCTTGTTGTCCGCTCCGGGCTGCAGACTCCTGATCTCCACGGCGTAACCCGGGCGCCCGGACCGGTCGGTGACCTCACCGATGTCCCGCACGCCCGGCAGCGAGGCACGTACCCGGTAGGCCGCAGCCCGCAACTGCGGGGACACCGGCAGCTCGACGGCAAGGTTCTCGGCCGTGTCGCCGAGCAGCGCCTGCAGGATGTGCTCCGGCGCGTTGTACTGCTCGTCGACGATCCGCTCCAGCCGCTCGCGGAGCCGCTCCGGGTCGGTGGGCAGCGACTGCAGTTCCGTCAGGTTGATCTCCGCCCCGGACGGGACTGTGTCCGCACCGCCCCCGGGGGCGTCGCCCGCGAACTCGCCCTTGCCGTCCCAGGTGACGATCTCCGGCTGGGGCCCGGGGGGCGTGTCGTCGCGCCCGTGCTGGTTCAGGTCGTGCCGGGCCTGGCCGTAGTCCGTCAAGTCCCACCGCTTCGGCGACCCGTCGGCGCGTCAGGCCTCCTCGTCGGCCGGGGTGGCGGGCCGGGCCCCGGCGTCGATGTGCAGCGTCCAACGCCGGTCGCGCTTGCCGGCTCCCTTCGTCAGCCATGACTTGGTTTCATCCCGGACGTCGAGCATGTAGTCCTTGCCCGGGACCTTCTGCAGCGATCCTGTGCGCTCCTCCTGGTACCAGTACGCACCCGAGGTCGCCTTCGTCCTTTCGACGTCGGAGGCGGCCGCGAGCAGGATGCTGGACTCGGAGAAGGCAGTGGCGGGCGCGCCCGTCTCGGGCTGCGGCCCTCCTCCGGGCGGCCCGGTGGTGGTGACGACCAAGGCCGCAGCAGCCGCGACCGCCGCGCCGGCCAGGGCCACGCTCCATGCCGGCCGCACACCCACGCGGATCTTTCCCGGCTTCACCGGCGCCACCTGCGGCTCACCGGACCCCCGCATGACACTTTGCAACTCGGTCCGCCGGACATCGGGGTCGACCGACCTGCCGGGGTCGAGGTTTGCGGGACGTGCATCGGCGAGCCGACGCATCAGATCGTCGTGCTTCATCACACTTCCTCTCCTACCGTGCTGACCCGGGGGCGGACACCGGGGCGTACCGGCGGCGCCTCGTCCCGTACCTCCACTGCCTTGGCGAGCCGGCGGCGCGCGCGGTGGAGCCGCACGCGCATGGTGGCGGCCGTGCAGCCGACGACACGGGCGGCCTCGCGGGGGGCGAGCCCCTGCCACGCGGCCAGGATCAGCACCTCGCTGTCGTCGTCGCCCAGGGACGCCAGAGCGTTCCGGAGCGCGATCCGGTCGGCGACATCGTCGGCGATGTCGCCATCGACCGCGTCCGTCCAGCCCCGCAGTTCGGCGGCGAGCGAGGCACGTCTGACCTCGGCGCGTCCGGTGTCGCGCAGGACGTTGCGGGCCACGCCGAGCAGTCACGGCAGTGGCGGCTGGGGTATGTCGCCGATACGGCGCCAGGCCACGGTGAAGGTCTCGCTCACCACCTCATCCGCCACCTGCCGCCCCGCGCGGCTGACCGCGTACGTCCAGACGCGTTGTCGGCAGGTCTCGTACATCGCGGTGAAGCGTGCCGCATCATCGGACACGGCGTACCTCCGTCCTCCAGGTTCATCTGTCACAGGGAAGTGGTGTGCGCCGCCCGATCGTTACAGCATGATCCGACAATTTCGTGGCCGGCCTCCAGAGCGGCCCATGCCGCAGGAGGTCACTCGGGGGGACAGGGCCCATCTCGACACGGTCGGCGACCAGGGCCCGTGAGCCGGCCGTGGTGTCGGCAGGCATGCTGTGTCGATATTGTCCTTTGAGGAGCACGGAGATGCCGTCCGAAAATAGCGGTAGGCGCCAGGTGATGGGCCCGGCACGAACCCCGGTTCCGCCTCCGGCGCCTGGTCCTCAGGCGGGGCGCTTGGCCATGACGACCAGCGCCGGCCCACTTTGCTCATCTGCAGGGAGCCGAAGTTCGGCGACCGGGCGCAGTCCAGCCTGCTCGATCAGATCCACGAGCTGTTCCGGCCGCCATTTGTGCGTCGTCCCACGAAGGGCTGCACCTCCGTAGGCCTCGGTGCGCACCGCGTCTTCGTCGCCGACGTGCGTTGCGGTGATGAAGTGGCCGCCTGGCTTCAGGGCGCGCGCGAACAGCGCAAGGACCTGAGGAAGCACGTCGCGAGGGAGGTTGAACAGTGACCACCACCCGAGTACGCCGCCAAGGGATGCCTCTCCCAGGTCGAGGTCGGTGGCAGAGGCGACGCTGAAGCGGCATTGCGGATGAAGGCGGCGCGCGTTTTCGATCATGCGGGGTGAGAGATCGACTCCGGACACGTCCAGTCCGCGTTCGGCGAGGTAGGCGGTCACCGTTCCGGGCCCGCAGCCGACGTCGAGGACAGGCCCAAGCTCGCTCACTGTGTCAGCGAAAGCGTCGATTGATGCCTTGAGCCATGGATGGCTACGGATGTCGCCGACTCCCGTCGTGACCACCATGTGGGCGTAGTTGTCAGCCACCCGGTCATAGGACTCACGGACCACGTCGAGATCGGCTGGGCGGTCAATATGGTGTGCGTGCATCAGCCAAGAATAGGACAGTTCATGCCACCGCAGACTTGCTGAATGGGTCCACCACTTCCCGAATTGACGTCAGGTACGTCTGTGAGCACGTTCATTGTCAGTGCGATGCGCTTCACTGTCCGCCATGGAGCTCACGCAAGCGACCGTCAACGAACTGCTGGACCAACTCGGCTCGGGGGACAGCTACATGTACCTGCCCAGCGACCTGGACCCGCAGGACCTGACCGACCTGTTCGACGGCAGGTACGGCGCCCCGCACACCCTTGTCGTCGACGGCTTCACCGATCCGACGGTCGACGAGTCCAGGGGCGCGCCTCTCCTGGTCCCCTTCGAGGATCGGGCCGTGACGATAAGGGCGTGGGCGTACGGGGACCAGTGGGTCGGCACGGGTACGGCGCGGGACACCGAGGGGGTCGAGCGGCCGGTTTTGGTGGGCGCTCACAGGGAGGTGCCAGAACCCTTGACGGTCGCGCCGTACGAGGACGAGGACATCGACTGGACGGAGCGGCTCAAACGGATCACCGGGTGGACACAGCCTGCCCAGCGGCCGGACGTGGACTGGGCTGAGGTGGAGACACGCCTGGGCACCGCGCTGCCGAGCGACTACAAGCGCATGGTCGAGACATTCGGCGAAGGCGCCTTCGACGGATTCCTGGACCTGAACCAGGAGCCGTGGACGCATCTCAGGCAGGACCGCCTGCTCATCTGGGCAAGCACTGAGCACGAGAACCTGTATTGCTGGAGGGCTGACAGCGACGACCCCGACCGTTGGCCCGTCGTGGTCCGGTCCTTCGACGACGAGGACGTCTCCTTCGACTGCCAGACCGCGGAGTTCGTCTGCAGCATCCTCATCGACCCGCACCACCCGTTCACGATGGCCCGCTTTTTCGACACCCACTGGTTCATGAACTACAGGGAGAGCGACTGACCAAACCACGCGGCCAACGGCATCGCAGCCCGGTTGGC
>DOWQ01000688.1 GCA_003519485.1 Streptomyces sp.
CGGCCCGCGCGGCGCGGGCGGACGCCCGGCTGGGCCCGGTCGCGGAGTGGGGGGCCATCGGCCCGTACCGGATGTTGACCGGGTTGTCCCCGGGGGCGGACCCGGACCCGGCGGTCGCCAGCCTGCTCCGGGCCCCGAACGCGGAGCTGGCCCGCACCGCCGAGGTCTTCCTCGACTGCGCGGGCCAGGCCGGCCGTGCGGCGACGGTGCTGGGCATCCACCGGCAGACGCTCTACTACCGGTTGTCCCGGGTGCAGAAGCTCACCGGTCTCGACCTGAACGAGGGCGAGGACCGGCTGCTGCTCCACATGGCGCTCAAGCGCTCCCGGCTGTGACCCCGGTGGACGGTGGTGCGGGGCCGGGTCCGGCCGGCGGATCCGGGTGATGCGGCGGACCCGGTTGATCCCCGGCACGCGCCGGGGCCCGGCGCCGCGGGATGCGGAGCCGGGCCCCTGGACGTACGGCCGGACGTACGGCGGAAACGGTCAGTCCGTGAGGTTCACCGCGCGGGCCGAGGTGGCGCCGATCTCGTCGGCGATCTCGGTGAGCAGGCTCTGCGGGATGGTGTCGTCGACCGTCAGGACGACGAGCGCCTCGCCGCCCTGCGCGGCGCGCGAGACCTGCATGCCGGCGATGTTGAGCCCGGCCTCGCCGAGGACGCGGCCGACGGTGCCGACGACGCCCGGCCGGTCGGCGTACTTCAGGAAGAGCATGTGGTCCGCGAGACCGAGGTCCACATCGTGCTCGCCCACCGCGACGATCTTCAAGAAGTGCTTCGGGCCGGCGAGCGTGCCGGAGACCGAGACCTCCTGGCCGTCGGTGAGGGTGCCGCGCACGGTGACCACATTGCGGTGGTCGGGCGACTCCGAGCTGGTGGTCAGCCGGACCTCGACGCCGCGCTCCTGCGCGAACAGCGGGGCGTTGACATAGGACACCGTCTCGTCGACGACGTCCTGGAAGACGCCCTTGAGCGCGGAGAGCTCCAGCACCTTGACGTCGTGCTGGGTGATCTCGCCGTACACCTCGACGTCGAGCCGGACGGCGACCTCGCCCGCCAGGGCGGTGAAGATCCGGCCGAGCTTCTCGGCGAGCGGCAGGCCGGGCCGTACGTCCTCGGCGATGACGCCGCCTTGGACGTTGACCGCGTCCGGGACCATCTCGCCGGCGAGCGCGAGGCGCACCGACCTGGCGACCGCGATGCCCGCCTTCTCCTGGGCCTCGCCGGTGGAGGCGCCCAGGTGCGGGGTGGCCACGACGTTGTCGAACTCGAACAGCGGGGAGTCCGTGCAGGGCTCCTTGGTGAAGACGTCCAGACCGGCGGCCGCGACCCGGCCCTCCTTGAGGGCGCTGGCGAGGGCCTCCTCGTCCACGATGCCGCCGCGGGCGGCGTTCACGATCCGGACCTCGGGCTTGACCTTGTGCAGCGCCTCGTCGCCGATCAGGCCGACGGTCTCCGGGGTCTTCGGGAGGTGGACGGTGATGAAGTCGGCGACCGCCAGCAGCTCGTCGAGCGAGAGCAGCTTGACGCCCATCTGCGCGGCGCGCGCGGGCTGCACGTACGGGTCGTACGCGACGATCTTCATCCCGAAACCGGACATGCGCTGGGCGACGAGCACCCCGATCCGGCCGAGGCCGACCACGCCGAGGGTCTTCTCGGAGAGCTCGACACCGGTGTACTTGCTGCGCTTCCACTCGCCGTTCTTGAGGGCGGTGCTGGCCTGCGGGATGTTGCGCGCGGTGGCGACGAGCAGACCGCAGGCGAGCTCGGCGGCGGTGACGATGTTCGAGGTCGGGGCGTTGACGACCATGACGCCGGCCTTGGTGGCGGCGGAGACGTCGACATTGTCCAGACCGACCCCGGCGCGGGCGACGACCTTCAGCTTCTTCGCGGCGGCGATGGCCTCCGCGTCGACCTTGGTGGCGCTGCGGACGAGGATCGCGTCCACATCGGCGATGGCCGGGAGCAGCTCGGCCCGGTCGGCGCCGGAGCAGTGCCGGATCTCGAAGTCGGGGCCGAGCGCGTCGACCGTGGCCGGCGAGAGCTCTTCAGCGATCAGTACAACAGGTTTCGGGCTCACGTGGTCCTCAGTCCTCACTTTTCCGTTGGGGCCCCCGCCCGTGCCGAGAGGGTTACGGGGAAGGACGGCCGTCCCGACGGCCGAAGGCGGTGAAGGGGGCAGCCGCGTGGAAGACGCACGACGCTGTGAGCCTGACGCGCTTGTTACCTGCAGTGTATCGGCGCACGGGAGTGCGTCCTGCGCCCCACCGGGGGGATCACCCGGAAGAACTGCTCCGGGCCGGCCGACAGGGCCGCGGCGCCGCCCGCGGCCCTGTCGCGCGGAGACTCAGGCCTCGTTGTCGACCCAGCTCATGAGCTTGCGCAGCTCCTTGCCGGTGGTCTCCAGCTTGTGGTCGGAATCGGCCTTCTTGTACTCGTTGTACTTCGGCAGGCCGGAGTGGTACTCGTCCATCCAGGTGCGGGCGAAGGAGCCGTCCTGGATCTCGGCCAGCACCTTCTTCATCTCGGCCTTGGTGTTGTCGTTGATGATGCGGGGGCCGGTGACGTAGTCGCCCCACTCGGCGGTCTCGGAGACCGACCAGCGCATCTTGTCCAGGCCGCCCTCGTACATCAGGTCCACGATCAGCTTCAGCTCGTGGAGGCACTCGAAGTACGCGATCTCCGGCTGGTAGCCGGCCTCGACCAGCGTCTCGAAACCGGCCTTGACCAGCGCGGAGGCACCGCCGCAGAGGACCGCCTGCTCGCCGAAGAGGTCGGTCTCCGTCTCCTCGGTGAAGGTCGTCTTGATCACGCCGGCACGGGTGCCGCCGATGGCCTTGGCGTACGAGAGGGTCAGCTCGAAGGCCTTGCCCGACGCGTCCTGCTCCACGGCCGCGATGCACGGCACGCCGCGGCCCTCCTCGTACTGGCGGCGGACGAGGTGGCCCGGGCCCTTGGGGGCGACCATGCAGACGTCCACGTTCGAGGACGGCCGGATGAAGTCGAAGCGGATGTTGAAGCCGTGGCCGAAGAACAGCGCGTCGCCGTCCTTGAGGTTGTCCTTGACGGACTCCTCGTAGACCTTGGCCTGGATCGGGTCCGGGACCAGCATCATGATGACGTCGGCCTCGGCCGCCGCCTCGGCGGGGGTGACGACGCGGAGGCCCTGCTCCTCGGCCTTCGCCTTGGATTTCGAGCCCTCGTGCAGGCCGACCCGGACGTCGACGCCCGAGTCGCGGAGAGACAGCGCGTGGGCGTGGCCCTGGCTGCCGTAACCGAGGACCGCGACCTTGCGGCCCTGGATGATGGACAGGTCGGCGTCGGCGTCGTAGAACAGCTCGGCCACTTCGGGTATCTCCTTGATTCTCTTGCGTTTCTCTCGCGAGGAAATCGCAGTGTGCGTCCCACCGTATGCCGGTGAGGCGGCGGAGGGCTGACGGTCTCGCTATGCGGTCCGGTCGAGCGCGCGCAGCGACCGGTCGGTGATCGAACGGGCGCCGCGGCCTATGGCGATCGTGCCGGACTGGACCAGTTCCTTGATGCCGTACGGCTCGAGCATCTTGAGCATGGCCTCCAGCTTGTCACTGCTGCCGGTCGCCTCGATGGTGACGGCCTCGGGGGCGACGTCCACGGTCTTGGCGCGGAAGAGCTGGACGATCTCCACGATCTGCGAGCGGGTCTCGTTGTCGGCGCGGACCTTCACCAGGACGAGTTCCCGCTGGACGGCGCCGGCGGGCTCCAGCTCGACGATCTTAAGCACGTTGACGAGCTTGTTGAGCTGCTTGGTGACCTGCTCCAGCGGCAGCGACTCGACGTTCACCACGATGGTGATGCGGGAGATCTCGGGGTGCTCGGTCACGCCGACGGCGAGGGAGTCGATATTGAATCCGCGGCGGGAGAACAGCGCGGCGATCCGGGCGAGGATGCCGGGGGTGTTCTCCACCAGGACGGAGAGGGTGTGCTTGGTCATGGGCTCGGTCTCTCTCTTCTTCTCCGCGTCCCGGAGTCAGTCGTCTTCGTTGTCGCCGAAGTCGGGGCGGACACCGCGGGCCGCCATGACCTCGTCGTTGGACGTGCCCGCCGCGACCATGGGCCAGACCATCGCGTCCTCGTGGACGATGAAGTCCACGACCACGGGGCGGTCGTTGATGGAGTTGGCCTTCTCGATGACCGCGTCCAGCTGGGCCGGGTCCTCACAGCGCAGCCCGACGCAGCCCATGGCCTCGGAGAGCTTGACGAAGTCGGGGACCCGGGTGCCCTTGGGCGCGCCCTCCGGACCGGAGTGCAGCACGGTGTTGGAGTAGCGCTGGTTGTAGAACAGGGTCTGCCACTGGCGGACCATGCCGAGCGCGCCGTTGTTGATGATCGCGACCTTGATCGGGATGTTGTTCAGCGCGCAGGTGGCCAGTTCCTGGTTGGTCATCTGGAAGCAGCCGTCGCCGTCGATCGCCCAGACCGCGGCGTCGGGGCGGCCGGCCTTGGCGCCCATGGCCGCGGGGACGGCGTAGCCCATGGTCCCGGCGCCGCCGGAGTTGAGCCAGGTGGCGGGCTTCTCGAACTGGATGAAGTGCGAGGCCCACATCTGGTGCTGGCCGACCCCGGCGGCGTAGATGGTGCCCTCGGGGGCCAGTTGGCCGATCCGCTGGATGACCTGCTGCGGGGAGAGGCTGCCGTCGTCGGGGAGGTCGTAGCCCAGCGGGTAGGTGTCGCGCCACCGGTTGAGGCTGTCCCACCAGTCGCGGTAGTCGCCGGTGCGCCCCTCGTCGTGCTCGGCCTGGACGGCGACCACGAGGTCGGCGATGACTTCCCGGGCGTCGCCGACGATCGGCACGTCGGCGGCGCGGTTCTTGCCGATCTCCGCCGGGTCGACGTCCGCGTGCACGATCTTGGCGTGCGGGGCGAAGGAGTCGAGCCGGCCGGTGACCCGGTCGTCGAAGCGGGCGCCGAGGGCGACGATCAGGTCGGCCTTCTGGAGCGCGGTGACGGCGGTGACGGCGCCGTGCATGCCGGGCATCCCGACGTGCTGCGGGTGGCTGTCGGGGAAGGAGCCCAGCGCCATCAGGGTGGTGGTGACGGGCGCGCCGGTCAGCTCGGCGAGCACCCGGAGCTCGCCGGTGGCCCCGGCCTTCATCACGCCGCCGCCGACGTACAGCACCGGGCGCTTGGCCTGGGCGATGAGCTTGGCGGCCTCGCGGATCTGCTTGGCGTGCGGCTTGGTCACCGGGTGGTAGCCGGGCAGGTCGATGGTCGGCGGCCAGGCGAAGGTCGTCCGGGCCTGCATCGCGGACTTGGCGATGTCGACCAGGACAGGCCCGGGGCGCCCGCTCTGGGCGATGTGGAACGCCTGGGCGATCACCTGCGGGATCTCGGCCGCGTCGGTGACCAGGAAGTTGTGCTTCGTGATCGGCAGGGTGATGCCGACGATGTCGGCCTCCTGGAAGGCGTCGGTACCGATCGCCGCCGAGTTGACCTGGCCGGTGATGGCCACCATTGGGGTGGAGTCCATGTAGGCGTTGGCGATCGGAGTGACGAGGTTCGTGGCGCCGGGACCCGACGTCGCGATGCAGACCCCGATCCGGCCGGAGGCCAGCGCGTAGCCCTCGGCCGCGTGGCCAGCGCCCTGCTCATGGCGGGTCAGGATGTGGCGGATCGTGGAGTCGAACAGGGGGTCGTACGCGGGCAGGATGGCCCCGCCGGGGATGCCGAACGCTACCTCGACGCCAACGCGCTCCAGCGACTCAACGAGGGCTTCGGCGCCCGTGAGTAGTTCACCGTCCTGCTTGGCCATGGTTATCCCTTCATCTGTGCCGTCCAATAAAAAACCCCCGAGGCCGGAAGGCACACGAGGGAGCGTTTCGTCGTAGGTGGCGAAACGCTTAGCGAATTACGAGACGGGTGGTTGACACAGTGCAACTGTTTCGCATCGCGCGCGCCCGTGTCAACCGCGTCTCGAATGGCGAACAGCGGGCCCGGGGAAGTCCCCGAACCCGCTGCTCAACGGATCACCGACGATGCTGATCAGACCGATGCGTGCGCCTGCTCGGTGCGGACGCCCGCCACCGCGGGGCTGAGGCTCATGAGCGCCCAGCCGATGAGGCCGAACATGACGCCCAGGCCGATCACCAGGGCCGCGACGCCGTAGGACACGACCGAGGTGAAGAGCGAAGCCCGCAGGAACGACGCGTTCATGACGGTGGTGCGCATGCCCTGGTACTGCTCGACGGCCGCGTCGTCCTTGGCCTCCTTGGCCTCGTTGACCTTGGCGCCGAGCTCGGCGTAGGTCATGCCCTCCGTGGCCTTGAGCGCGTGCTCGTTGATGATGTCAGCCTGGTAGTAGGCGGTCAGCGGGCCGCCGACCTTGCTGCCACCGAAGGCCTTGGCGTCGGCGGGCACCGTGATGTTCTCGGCAGCCAGCTGCGAGCTGACGATTCCCCACGTGACAGCGCCGGCGACGATCATGACAATACCGGCGATGATCGACAGAATACCGACGGTCTTAGCTACCTTCATGACCGTGTTCCTTTCGTTGTGTGCAGTTGATTTCACTGCACTGGTTCTCCAACAAGAAGAACTTTAAACACTCCGGAACACGGCGCTGAGGCGGGGTCAGTTAAGCCTGTCCTAACCTCGCGAAGGTCACCTCGATATCCTCGCTGACAACGCTTTTCACGTTGCCGATGCCCGGGTTGTCCGGGTAGCGGGGGATGACGTGGACGTGGGTGTGGAACACTTCCTGTCCGGCGTCGGAGCCGGCGTTGCTGAGCAGATTCACCGCGGAGGCGCCGAGCCGCTCCTTGAGCAGGTTGGCCACCGTCACGACGGCGTGCGCCACCTCGCCCAGCGCCGCCTCGTCCTCGAGCGCGTCCGTGGAGTGGCGCTTCGGCACGACGAGCGCGTGGCCGGTCTGCCACGGCGAGATGTCGAGGAACGCGAAGGCGAACTCGTCCTCGTACACCTTCATCGAGGGGATCTCGCCGGCGACGATGCGGCAGAAGAGACAGTCCATGGGGTACTCCTATCGAACGCTGATACCGGCGGCGCGCATGCCGTCCTTCACCTGGCCCACCGTCAGCTTGCCATAGTGGAACACGCTGGCCGCGAGTACGGCGTCGGCTCCCGCCCGTGCCGCGTCGACGAAGTGCTGCACCTCGCCCGCGCCCCCGGACGCGATGACCGGGACGGTGACCACGTCGCGCACCGCCCGGATCATCTCGATGTCGAACCCCTCGGTGGTGCCGTCCGCGTCCATGGAGTTGAGGAGGATCTCCCCCACGCCGCGCTTGGCGGCCTCCTTGGCCCACGCGATGGCGTCGACGCCGGCCGCCCGGCTCCCGCCGTGGGTGGTGACCCCGAAACCGGACGGCATCGTGGCGTCCCGCCGGGCGTCGAGCGACAGCACGAGCACCTGCCGGCCGAAGCGGTGTGCGATCTCGTCGATCACCTGCGGACGCGCAAGGGCACCGGTGTTGATGCCCACCTTGTCCGCACCGGAGCGCAGGAGCAGGTCCACGTCCTCGACGCTGCGCACTCCCCCGCCGACGGAGAGCGGGATGAACACGTTCTCGGCGCAGCGGGTCACCATCTCCCGTGTGGTGCCCCGCCCCTCCGCGGACGCGGAGATGTCGAGGAAGACGAGCTCGTCGGCCCCCTCGGCGGAGTACTTCGCGGCGAGTTCGACGGGGTCACCCGCGTCCCGGAGGTTGACGAAGTTGACTCCCTTGACCACTCGCCCGTCACGCACGTCGAGGCACGGGATCACGCGCACAGAAACACCCATGCTGGACAAGGTACCGCTGGGAGGGAACTACTCCTCCTCCATGTCCGCGGCCACGACGCCGCGGCGGAGTTGGTTGACGAGTGTGCGGCAGTTGCGGCGGAGATCGCCCGGGCCGGCCGCTTGCGCCACCTGTCCCGAGATGTCGATGACCTGCCGCACCCAGCGCACGAAGTCGCCGGGGGCGAGCGACGAGTGGCGGAGAACCTTCGCGAAGTCCTGGCCCGACGCCCAGCGCCAGACCGCCTCCGCGAAGCCGATGTCGAGGTCTCGGGAGCGCTCGCGCTTGTGCCGGCGCTCGATCACGCCGACCTCGCGCCAGACGTTCCGGAGCTCGGACTGGGCGCGTTCGCTGGCGAGGTCCGGCATCCGCGGCGCGACTACGTCCCTGCCGGGGCGGGACTCGTAGACGAGCGAGCTCAGCACTGCGCCGAGCTGCGGCGGATCGAGCTCGCTGAGCACTCCGCGGCGGATGGCCTCGGCCGCGACGAGGTCCAGTTCGTTGTAGATCCGGCGGAGCATGGCGCCCGCCTCGGTCAGGTCGTCGCCAGCAAGGTAGCCGAGTTCCTCGAGGACGGCGATGACGTGGTCGAACTGCACGGCGAGCGACTTCGAGCGGCCGCGTGCCGAGGACTCGTTGCGCTCGGCTTCCCGCTCGAGCCGCAGGACCTTCGCGGCGGCGACCGCATGCAGTTCCCGGTCCTCGCAGGCGTGGCAGGGGTGATCGCGGATCTCCCTGCGGAGCCGCTGGATCTCGGCGGCGTGCGACTCGTCGGTGGGCACGTCGTCGAAGCCGGGCTCGTCGAGTTCCTCCACCTTGGCGCCGAGAGCCGCCACCAGCGACCGCCGGTCGGAGCGCTCCTTGATCCGGAACTGCCTGGGCACGCGGATGCGGCCGTGCGTCTCCACCGGCCCCGGGAAGTCATGGGGCTCCAGCTTGAGGACCGTGTGGTCCAGCGAGATGATCTCCACCCAAGGCTTCGCGGGCTTCTGCCCGGTGCGCAGCACGACGCTCCAGCCCTGCCGGGGCACCCACACCACGTCGCCGGGCATGAGGCTCGCCAGGGAGTCGGCGGTCTGGGCGGCGCGCTCGGCGCGGCGGTGCTTGGCGGAGCTCGACTCGAGCCGCGAGAGGTCGTCGCGCAGTTGGGCGTACTCCATGAAGTCGCCGAGGTGGCACTCGATCTGCTCCTGCAGGCCGGAGAGGTCCTCGCGGATCCGGCGGTCCTGGCGCGCCGCCTGCACCACCGTCTTGTCCGTGAGGAACTGGGAGAACGACTGGTCCAGCATCTCGCGCGCGCGGTCGCGGCCCATCGTGGCCATGAGGTTGACCGCCATGTTGTAGCTCGGCGCGAAGCTCGACCTCAGCGGGTAGGTGCGCCGCGACGCGAGGCCCGCCACGGCCCGCGGGTCCATGCCGGACTGCCACAGCACGACGGCGTGGCCCTCCACGTCGATGCCGCGACGCCCTGCGCGCCCGGTGAGCTGCGTGTACTCGCCCGCGGTGATGTCGACGTGCGCCTCGCCATTGTACTTCGACAGCTTCTCGAGCACGACGGTACGGGCGGGCATGTTGATGCCGAGGGCGAGCGTCTCCGTCGCGAACACGAGCTTCAGCGCGCCCGTCTGGAAGCCCTCCTCCACGATCGCCTTGAACGCGGGGATCTGGCCGGCGTGGTGGGCGGCCACGCCGTGCGTGAGCGCCAGGCGGAAGTCCTCGAAGCCGAGGGCGTCGAGGTCCGCGAGGCTGAGCCCGGCCGCGTGCCGGTCCGCGATCTCGCCCAGCAACCGCGCCTCGGCCTGCTCGGTGAGGACGACGCCGGAGTTCAGCACCTGCCCGACCGCCGCGTCGCAGCCGGCGCGGGAGAAGATGAAATAGATGGCCGGTAGGTAGCGGGCCTTCTGGAGGACCCGGGCCACGTCGGCGCGGCTCGTGGGCCGCTGGGCGAAGCGGGGGTGGGTCTCGCCCCCGAAGTCGCCCCTCCTGCCCGGCTTGCCGCGGCCAGAGCGCCCGCGGGGGCGACGGGCGTCGTCGCGGACCCTGCTGGACTCGTTCTTCGCCACCTGCAGCAGCTCGCGGTTGACCTTCGCGGCCCGGACGCTCGGCGCCTCGAGCGCGGTCGGCGCCGTCCCCTCGAAGAGGTCCACCAGCTGGCGGCCCACCATGACGTGCTGGTAGAGCGGCACGGGGCGCCGCTCGCTCACGACCGTCGCGAAGTCGCCGCGCACCTCGGCCAGCCAGGCGCCGAAGTCCTCGACATTGCTCACGGTGGCGCTCAACGCCACGAGCTGGACCGACTCGGCCAGCCCCAGGATCACTTCCTCCCAGACCGCGCCCCGGAACCGGTCGGCCAGGTAGTGGACCTCGTCCATCACGACATAGCCCAGGTGCGTGAGCGCCGGCGAGGCGGCGTAGATCATGTTCCGCAGCACCTCGGTGGTCATCACGACGATCTGCGCGTCCGGGTTGATGGACAGGTCACCGGTGAGCAGCCCGACGCGCTCCACCCCGTACCGCGCCACGAGGTCGTGGTACTTCTGGTTGGACAGCGCCTTGATCGGGGTCGTGTAGAAGCACTTGCGGGAGTGCTGGACCGCGAGGAACACCGCGAACTCCCCTACGACGGTCTTGCCGGCGCCGGTGGGGGCGGCGACGAGGACGCCCTCCCCCGCGGCCAGTGCCTCGCAGCCCTCGACCTGGTAGTCGTCGAGCGGGAAGTCGTAGCCGGTGGCGAATTCCTCGATCAGTGTCATCGGGTGTAAACCCTAAGGGCTCCGGGGTCGCACTCCACGGTGGCCGGCACGTCGCCCAGTTCCTCGCCGTCGCCCATCAGGAACATGTCGTCACCGTCGACCGCGACCCGTCGGGCCGTGAACCGCTCCACCGCGGGGTCGGAGACGAACTTCCCCGTGTACACCGACGGCAGCAGGCGGAGCAGCTTGCCGCGCCCCACCGGGTGCACGATCGTGAGGTCGAGCAGTCCGTCGGCGAAGTCGGCGTCCGGGGAGATCAGCATCCCGCCGCCCACCACGCCGGTGTTGCAGATGGCCACGAACATCGCGTCGAGTTCCCGCGGCTCGCCGTCGATGACGAGGCGATAGGCCATGGGCGAGAAGTTGGCCAACTCGCGCAGCGCAATGGCCCCGTAGCTCAGCGAGCCGAAGCGCAGGTGCGTCTCGTTGGTGGCCCGGTTGACCCGGGCGTCGTAACCGGAACTCACCACGGCCCCGACGTACCGTCGGCCGCCGGCGTTCACCACGCTCGAGAGGTCGATGCGGCGCCACCTGCCCTCGGAGATCACGTCGACGGCGGCCCGGATGTCCTTCGGCACGCCCACCGCTCGGGCGAAGTCGTTGCCGGTGCCCGCGGGGATGATCCCCAGGGTGGCCTGCGTGTGGGCGCAGGCGTTGAGGCCCAGGTGCGCCATTCCGTCGCCGCCCATCGCCACCACCGAGTCGCCGTCACGGGCGGCGAGGGCGGCGGCGCGGAGGTGGTTCTNNGTGCAGCTCGGTCGTCGGCATGGTCTCGCGCAGGTGCTGCGCGATCCGGGGCAGCGCTCGACCTGCCCGCCCGCCCCCGGACTTGGGGTTCACGACCAACGTGAGCAGCCTCGGCTTGGCGAGTTCGTTCACTTGCCGTCGTCCAGTTCGGGGTTGAACTCCGCGTAGGACTCGGCGGTGATGCCGCGCTTCTTGTCGATGATCCGGCAGACCACCTCGGCGACGAGGAAGAGCGCCGTCATGGGCAGCACGAGCGCCAGCATCGAGAAGGGGTCGACGGTGGGCGTCACCACCGCAGCCAGCACGAACGATCCCAGGACGACGAACTTTCGCGCCTTCGCCAGCTGGAAGCCGTGCACGACGCCGGCGAGGTTGAGCATCACCAGCAGCACCGGCAGCACGAACGAGGCGCCGAAGACCAGCATGATCATGACTTCCTTCTGCAGGAAGTCCACCATGTCGAGGAGGTTGATGATGTCCATCCCCTGGGGCGTGAAGCTCAGCATGAGCGCGACGCCGCGGGGCCACACGATGTAGCCCAGCGCGCACCCGAGGATGAACAGCGGCGACGCCGCGCCCACGAAGATGAGGACGTACTTCTTCTCGTTCTTCAACAGCGCGGGCGCCACGAACGCCCAGACCTGGTAGAGCCAGATCGGGCTCGACAGCACCAGGCCCGCGAGCAGGCAGCCGATCACCGCCAGCGTGAACGGGGACACCACGCCCACGTTGGTCAGTTCGATCGTCGCGGCACCGCCGGTGGCGGCCATGACGTCGGCCTTCGCCTGCTCGTAGGGCGCGGTGATGAACCGCATGAGGTCCTGGTAGAAGAGGGCGGAGAGTCCCGAGAAGACCACGATCCCGAGCACCGCGATCGTGAGCCGGTAGCGCAGCTCACGGATGTGGTCGATGAGCGTCATCGTCCCGCCGGGGCCGCCCTTGGGCGGCTTCAGCCAGCCGAAGCGGCCGCCGCCGGTGACGCGGGCGGTCGAGGCAGACACTTGTGACCGCTTACTGCTGCGAGGTGCGCGGGTCCTCGTCAACCGGGGTCGCGCCGGGCTGGTCCGGGCGGGTCGGCTGCGCGGTGCCCTGCGGCTGGTGCGTCTGCGGGGCGTCGACGGACTTGGTGTCGCCGGTCACCTCATCCTTGAACTCGCGGATCGAGCGGCCGACGCCCTTGCCGAGGCCCGCCAGACGGGAGCCGCCGAAGAGCACCAGCACGACGAGCAGGATGATCACGGCTTCCCAGACACCGATGAACATTGGGATGGGCATGATGTAGCCACCTTTCATTGCTGAGGACAGTCTAGTCAGTTGGTCGGCGATCGGAATCCGCGACCACCGCACGAAGCTGNNCGGTGGACTTGAGCAGCGATGCCTCGCGCCCCAGTTCGGTGAACCTCCTGCGCAGCGCAAGAGCATAGCCGACGACGAACACCACTCCCGCGAGCCCCAGGACGAGCAGCGCCAACGCCATCCAGAGCATCTAGGCGCCGTACCGTTCGAGGGCGGCGCGGGCGCGCGACCGGGCGAGTTCGGCCACGTCGGCGTTCGAGACGCGCACCGCGTCCTCGCCGAGGCTGAGCAGCAGCCTGGCCCCCCACTCGTCGGAGACCAGCGGGAAGGTGACCTCCAGCCCGTCCTCAACGTCGCGCACCGCGGTCGTCGGGTAGTAGTCGGCGCACCAGCGGCCCCTGGGCCGGACCACGACGGTCAGGGTGTGCGTCACGTCGCCGAACCAGCTGTCGAGGTGCCCGGGGACCTCGCGCGGTGTCGTGCGTTCGTCGAGGAGTTCGGCACGCTCCACCCGCTCGACGCGGTAGGAGCGCCACGCCTCACGGTCGCGGCTCCACGCGTCGAGGTAGACGTAGCCGGAGTCGGCGCGCAGCCGCGCCGGCTCGACGACGGCGGTGCGCGTCGCCCCGCGTCCGCCGGGCCGGTAGGTGAGCCTGACGGCACGCCCCTCCTCGAGCGCGGAGTTGAGCGCGGCGCGCACCTCGGCGTCGCCGGACTGCACCGCGACGCTCACCGGCG
>DOWQ01000015.1 GCA_003519485.1 Streptomyces sp.
ATTCCGAGTTCAACCTCAGTAACAGCGCAAGAAGACATCCGGGCCATACGAAAGTTCGTTGATGGCTGTCATGTCACGATCTGCCAAGGCATCAAGGTGGCGCCGGACGGATTCGGCTGTCTCAAGTGCGTGACCGAGCAGTTGCCTCATGCCCTGCTTGCCCAGGGCCTGCAGGCCAACCCAGGTCGCGACCATGTTCGCCGCTGACCTAGATGTCTCCAGTGTGAAAGTCCCGGGGTTGTAGGCGTCCTTGTCATGGAACAGCGGAGTCATGACTCCGCCGTCGCGGCGTAGCCGCGAGAAGTCTCGCCCATCTCGCATGACGATCATGCTGGATGTGTACGGCGCGAAACCGGTCTTGTGGAAGTCGGTTCCGAACGAGTCGGCGTGCCGCACCGTCCTCAGGCGCTCCACAAGCCGTGAGAGCTTGGCCACCACAGCCGGGCTGAATCCGAGGGGATTACGATACAGGTCGTAATCGATGAAGCAGAGGTATGCCCACCCGACGACCGTGTCTGCATGTACATGGGGCGTGTAGTCCAACCCATATTCAGCGGCCAGCCGATCCCGCATCGCAGCGATCTCGACGAAGTCATCAACAGCCATATTGGAGGTCGTCCCACCTGCGCCCATGATGCACGCAAGCCGGTGTCCGCGTGCCAGCACGTCGCGACAGGCCGCTTCCATCGACTCCAGGTCTGTGGTCTGGTCGGGCAACGAGGCAGCGGATATGTAGTTGCGGGTACCGATCCCAAGCCACGCACACGCGGACTTCTGCGAGTAGTGCGCCGGCCAGGAACCGACGACGGCGATTCCAGGCTCGATCCCACGCTCGGCGTGGTCGGGCTGAGCCTTGGAGATGCCGACGTTGATCGCGTACAGGTTGGTCGCAGTGCCGCCGAACGTGAACAGGCCGCCTGCCCGATCCGGGTCGTACCCCGCCAGCCGCGCCATCGCCCGGGCGCAGGACAGCTCGGCGGAAAGGGTCTCCCCGGCGTCCTCTCCGGTGACGCCGTTCGGCATAAACAACGACACCGCGCAGAGCGCCGCCAGGTTGACGAACGACGGTGGTGGAACGATGTTCTTGGCGAACATGTGGTGATGCACCTTGACCGATCCAGCCAGCCACCAACGCAGTTGGCTGAGAGCCGTCTCCGAGGCGACAGGGTCCTCCAGCAGGTCTCCGTCACCCACCGGTGAGCGCCCATCCTCCTGGCTCCAGCGCGGATAGACGGGTCCCGCACCCTGATGGCTCAGCGCCTCATTGAGGGCGTAGCGGATGAGCTCGACAAGAGCATCGGCGTTGCCGCCGTCGGGCCGCAGGAACAGTCCGTCGCGCCAGGGTGTGAAATCATCCCCACCACCGAAGTCAGTTGTCATCGCAGGCCCCAGCGTCTTGGCGGAGCAACACGACCGCGCTCATCGCCCGGGCTTTCCGTAGAGCTTCATGCGTTCAGGGCGGGGCGTGCGCCGTCGGCCGGATACAAGATCCTCGCAAGCGACCGCGAGAGACCACACGAGATCGTCACGCTGACGACGCAGAATCGCGACGCGTTCCACCGCGCCAGCGTCATTTCCGACCAGACGCTCGGTATACACGATCCGAAGAGTCAGCACCGAGAGCCGGTCAAGCGCCGAGCCGATTGACTCCGTCAGAGGAGGCACGTCTTGGTTCGCACCCCACTCCGCACCAAAAATTCGATCGACCTGCTCGATGAGTTTGTGGCGAAGGCTGTTGAGTTCGTCGATTTCCCGCTTGATGGCCGGAATCTCCCCGTCCCCAGCTCGCCGCACCCGGTCCTCGGCGTCCCACTGCCGGCTGTTGACCGCATGTAGCTGGTTCAGCGGCTTCAGCAACTCCGGCGAGCAAGGAAACGGCATTCGGGCGAGAGCATCCTCGCACCATCCGCGTTGCCCATCTGCCATATCGAGGAAGGATTCATCCTCAATTATCACAGTCCGTGGATCTTGCCCAAACTCACCCGAATCTCGAGCCAGCCGAGCGGGCGTCTCGGTCATCAGTGGTGATCCCCCTTCGGTATCTCGTTAGGACAGCCTCTGCCGCCGGTCATGGGAGACAGCCGTGAACGCGAGCGGAGGGTGGCCGAGAGGGGCGCGCACGTTACTCCACGACCGCTGGTACATGAGGCGCACGGCTCGGCGACCAGAGTGGCCGCTACGACATCCATCCAGGTCCGCTCCCTGCTCCTCAAGTTGATCTCATGGCACGCTAACAGTTGAGGAGGAACAGTTAGTTGACTTCGCGCACGCTGCAGGATCTCGGCGGTGCCGGAGTTCTCGGTGGCCTCGACGGTGGCCTTGCTTGGGCGGGAGGTGCTCTCCGCGGTGTGGAGAGTGGCGTGCAGGCTCCAGTACGTCTGCTCGATGGTCATGTACGTCCTGGGCGGTTGCCGCCCTCGGGGATGTGGCTGTCCGGGTTGGGGGACAGAACTGCGCGCCAGGTGCCGGTGGCCCAGGGTGGCTGGCGAGGCAGTGGATGCCCGGCCAGTACCAGGCCCACTTGTCGTAGACGATCACGGCGTAGCCGACGACGGCAGGGATGTACGCGAACAGGTACTCACGCCGGGAGGGATTCGTCGTCCTGGCATGCGCGCGTAGCACTCAGGCGGTGGCAGATCGTTGTGTGGTCTTGGAGAAGGTAACGGGGAACGACTCTAGACCGCGCATGAGGCGGGTGTGGCGCCACTGAAGGTCCTCGGCTGGGACGGCGAGGCGTAGCTGGTCGCACCTGGTGAAGAGGGTGGTGAGCGCGATCTGGGCTTCTGCTCGGGCGAGCGGTGCTCCGACGCATCGGTGGATGCCGTGGCCGAAGGCGAGGTGCCCGTTGGCATCGCGGTCGAGGTCGAGCCGGTCCGGGTCGGGGAATCGCCGCGGGTCCCGGTTGGCGGCGCCCGGGGCGATGAGTACGGGAACGCCGGGCGGGATTTCGGTGCCGCCGAGGGTGAGTGCTTCTGTGCTGTAGCGGAAGGTCGCGATACCGACAGGGGACTCGAAGCGCAGTAGTTCGTCCAGGGCGCTGTCCAGCAAGTCTGGATCGTTGCGCAACCGGACGAGGGAATCGGGGTGCTGGAGCAGGGCCAGCGCGGCGTTGCCGATGAAGTTGGTGGTGGTCTCGTGGCCGGCGACAAGCAGCAGAACGGCGAGGGAGACGAGTTCGAACTCGCTCAGCTTGTCCTCGCCGTCACGGGCGGCGACAAGGTCATTCAGCAGGCTGCTGTCCGGGGTCTGGCGCTTGGCCTCGACCAGTTCGGTCATGTAGTCGGCGATCGCGTGTGACGCGACGTCGATCTGGTCGGGGCGTCCGGCCGCGAAGAGGCCGTTCGACCACTGGCGCACTGCTGCACGGTCAGCTTCGGGCACTCCCAGCATCTGGCAGATCACGGTGACCGGCACTGGCACGGCGAAGTCTTCGACGAGGTCAGCACGGCCGCGGGGCAGGAAGTCGTCGACCAGGTCGTCGGTGACCTGCTGGATGTAGGGGCGAAGCCTGTCGACCGTCCCCCGGGTGAAGGCCTTCGTCACCAGGCTCCGAAGTCTGGTGTGCTGGGGCGGGTCACTGGCCAGCATGGTCTGCGAGACGGCTGGGTGCAGGTCGCGCTGGGAGGGCTTGTCGGCGAAGAATCGCGCGGTGTCCTTGGACAGGCGCGGGTCGTTGAAGGCGGCACGGGCCTCGGCGTGGCCGGTGACGAGGTAGCTGTACCGGCCGCCCGAACCTGTGGGCACCTTCTGCACGGGAGCTGAGCTGCGGAGGTTCGCGTACGCGCTGTACGGATCGCGGAAGAACTGCGGGTCCTGCAGCGGGTTACTCATGGCGTACTCCTCACACGGGTTCTGACGGGGCCTGCTCGTGGACAGCCGCGCGCACGATGTCGCTGTGCGTGTAGGCGCGGGCGACCTGGAGCAGCCACTCGGTTTCTGCCCGCAGACTGCCGGCCCGCGAGGCGCTGCCGGGGGTCGACGTCGTCTGATCCAGGCTGGTGCCCCAACCGGACTGCTTGGCGCGTACGGCGGCGAGCAGCACCGCAGCTTCAACGATCGCGGAGCCCTCCGGGGTGTCTGCCCGAACGTGTGCGGCAACGGCGCGTCTGGCGGTCTGCTGGACCGCCACCGATCGGTACGGGCGCAGGGCGAGGATGCCATCGCTGATCTCGATGACGCGGCGGTGAAGAAGGAAGTCGGGATCGTCCGCGTCGGAGTCGGAGGCGAGCACGATCTCCGGCGTTGAGGACGCCATCTCCTGCCAAAGCGGCTCGAGGGCCGCATATGACCGGGCTTCCCAGCGGCGTCGCATGAGCTGGCTGATGGGCCACACGACTGCGGGCAGCGTCAGACCCACAGCGATGAGGAGAACGGCAAGCGCCGGAGAGGCGACGCTGAAGGCGCACTGCGCGGGGGTGACAAGCGTCGAGCACTTGGCGTGGTCGGGGACGAGGCCCAGACCGAGCCCGAGGGACAGCAAAACGACGATCTTGTAAGCGGCGTACAGCAGCGCGAAAAGACACCCCAGGGCCGTCATGCGCAGACCGATACGCTGGCTCGTCCTACGGGAGGACTTCGACTGCGTCCAGGTCTGCTGAAGGAAGTCCTTCACCGTGAAGCCCAGATACGAGACGTAGATCAACACGTAGACCGCGTACAGCTGTGGTGACCGATGGGTCAGCTGTTCAGTGACGAACAACGTGATCATTGCCGCGACCGCTGCGCCGAGGAGTCCGAGGCGCAGGCGTATCCGTCGGCGGGCATCGTCCGGTTCGAGATTCAACTGGAACAGGAACGCCAGCACGGACGTGGCGGCCGCAAGCGTGAACGAGTTGCTGATCGGCCGTGCGACCTCGGGAACCAACAGATCGACAGTGCGACTGACGACAGGGGAGTACGAGGTGAAGGCGAGGGCGAAGGAGACGAGCAGGGCGCACATGGCCCAGGTCCCTGTCGGGCGAGGACCACTACGCCCGCGAGCCCAGTACGCGGCTGCCAGGAGCAGGACGCCGGCCATGCCGAGGAACACGATGTTCATCATGATCGGCGGCGGCCCCTCGTAGGTTCGGCGAAGAGTGCTTCCCATCGCTCAGCCCCCTTGTTGGGCCGGCTGGGCGGGAGCTCGCGTCCGCGGTACATGCGCTGACGGATGACGGTCGCCATCAGTTCCGCTTCGCGCTCGTCCTCGGTGGTGTAGCTGGTGCGCCCGGACATGCGCCGAATGAGGGTGGGATTGATCCCGGTTGCCAGTGAGGCGTGCTCGTCCAGTGCGAGGCTGCCGGGGTGCTCGCACACGATGTGGCTGATCTCGTGCGCAAGGATGTGCATCTGATGCAGCGACGAGGTGCCCTCTTCGTAGAAGAGGTAATCGGCGCCCGCTGTCTCCACCCGTATCCCGCACGGGGCGTCCACAGCCCCCAACGTTCTCAGCGGGCGAAGAACGATGGGTCGGCCGCGTAGGGCTGCCACGGCATCGCAGAGCTCCTGAGTCCCGAAGCGGTGCGGCAGTCCGAGATGCCGCAAGCGGTCCTCGCAGGCGACGCGGAGCCGGTCGTGTTCCATGATCGTCCTTGACGGATGCTCGGGCTCGATACCCGATCCCCCTGCTTGAGCCGTACGGCCTGGCCGGTCTATCCGGAAGGATCAATTCCGAATCGCTCGAAAGCGTAGGTGCTCCGCCGGGACAAACCAAAAGGATCTTTTGGTGCGCAAAGATCCCGCCACTGCGATCAATCTCGCAGGTCGAGATCTCCCGGCGCCGCGTCACCAGGAAGGCCGTCGAGGCGTCTGGCCTGGTCGATCACGGAGTTGAGGATCTGCAGGCTTTCCGTGGACAGCCCCTTGGCGCGCAAGGCGACTTGCCTCACTCCTGCGTCGCCCATCGCCGCGAGTATGCCGATCTCCGCATCGGTGTGCGCTGCCACTTCGTCATCGAAGAAGTACGCCGGCGGCACGCCGAAGAACGCAGCCAAGGCCCGGAGGGTGTTCATGGTCGGGTTCTTCTTCGAGCCGTTCCGAAGCTGCTGGATGGCGCTGGCAGACAATCCTCTGCCGTCGCTGTCGGCCTCGGCGATCGCCTCGGCGACCTCTGCGGGCGTGAACGGCCCCCGGGAAGGCGGGTGGACCGTGCTGAACAGATGATCCAACTTCTCCGCCAGGGTGCGCTGCCGTCCCTCCGCCATGATCCACTCCTTCGGTCGACCGTGATTTTACACACTCCAGTGCGTCGAGATCCACCCTGGGGCGTTGCGCGAACACTGCAGTTGACTGGGGGCGCGTACTTCAGTGTACGTTGATCGCGCCTCGAACATCGAAGTGTGTTTCACCAGGTGGGGTGCCCTTGCCCTGTGCTAGCTGCCTGGCAGCACGTGGAAGTTCCAACCCAGAGAGGAAGGGGAGGGCGTGAGAGGCCCACCGCGTAACAGCCCAAGTCGGGAGAGATGAGACCGGCGCCCGGGAGTTTGCCGCTCCCAGACGCCGGGCCGCCGCCCCGGAGGGCCGCGGATTCACACAAGCGGTCGGCTGGACCTTTTCCACGAGAGACAGCCGCTCCGCTCACCACGAACAAAGGATAGTCGCATGCCCGAGCACCGGAGCGGAAGCCAGAGCCTCATCGAGGCCGGCGACCGGCACCGCCTCCTGGCCAGCGTCCTCACCGACATGGTCCCCGCGGCCGCCACCTTCCGCGTGACCCTGCAGGACCCCAGCAACATCTGGCCGCACCCTCACGCCCGCGCCTACGGCGTGGAGGGAAACCCGATCAGGCTCAACCGAATCCAGGCGATCACCGCCGCCCGCTGGATCATCCGGACCCACCCGGAGGTGGCCTGGGGAGACGTATACGACTTCGACCTCTCCGAGGCCCGCATCCGCGCCGCCCTGGCTACCGCAGGCCGGGGGCGCTGACCATGGCCCGGATTCGCACTATCAAGCCGGAGGCGTTCATCTCCGAGTCGCTCGCCGAGGTGAGCGTCAACGCCGAGCGGACCTTCTTCGGCCTGCTCACCCAGGCCGACGACCACGGCCGCTTCCGCGACAACCCGGCGATCATCAACGGCATGCTCTGGCCACTGCGCGCCGAGCACACCCCGGTACACGCCGAGGAAGACCTCCAGCAGCTCGCCTCCGCCGAGCTGATCTGCCGGTACACCGGCTGCGACGGTCGCCGCTACCTGCACGTAGTCACCTGGACCGCGCACCAGAAGATCGACAAACCCAGCCAGTCCCGACTGCCGAGCTGCCCGACGCACCACGCCCCGGACCGGTGCGGAGCCTGTAAGGGAACCTGCGGCGGCACCGAGCCCCGAGGCCGCGAGGCTTCGCAGAGCACTCCCCGAGGATCCGCAGAGGGCTCCCCGTGCACTGCCGAAGCCCTCGCCCGGCCCTCCAGCCCGCCCGCGACGAAACCCGTACCCTGTGCCGCGAGTAGCGCAGGCAAGCAGGGCGCCCTGGACGGCGCTGTTGACGGGTCGCATCCGACGGCAGGGAAAGTCCCAGGTCAGAAGCGCGTCACCGAGGACTCCCCGAAGGGTCCTCGAGCCCTCCCCGAAGGCTCGGCGCCTGGATCTAGGATCCTGGATCTTGGATCTTCTAATCCTTCGGGGCACACAGCGCCCGCACCCACCACGTCAGCCCAGGAACTGATCGGCGAGTACGTCGCCGCGTGCTCCTCCCGGCCGCCAGGCAAGGTGCTCGGACATCTGGGCAAGGAGATCAACCAACTTCTGGCCGAGGGCGTCGGCCCGGAGCACATCCGGGCAGGGCTGGAGCGCTTCCGAGCCAAGCCGATGCACCCGAGTGTCCTGGCCAGCCTCGTCAACGAGGCGATGAACACCGGGCCCGCTGGCTTGGGGCGGCCGGGATCCCGACCTACCGTGCCCGGTCACAAGGCGTGGACCAACCCGGTCGACACTGCCGCCGCCTACGCCGAGGAGCTGTGATGCGCGACCGCGACCCCCAGCCCGTCGGCGAGCGCACCCTCGCCCGCCTCGCCAAGATCCTCGCTTCCCGGGGTGTCGATCCCGCCGCCGTGCCGGTGAACGACACTCCCGAGCCGGTCCTGGCCCTGGAGGCAGCCAGCGCCCGGATCCCGGTCCGCTACCGCGAGGCGACAGCCGATCACCGCCAGGTCGCCGCATGGGCCCGCACCGTCGCCTCGGCAGCCGTCGCCCCGACCCAGCGCGCCCGCCGCCAAGTCGCCACCGGCCCGTCGCTCCTGCTCGTTGGCGCCACCGGAACGGGCAAGACGCACCAGGCGTACGGCGCGATCCGCAGCCTGATCGCTACCGGCGTCGGCGTGCGATGGCAGGCCACCACGGCCGCCGACCTGTACGCGGACCTACGGCCCCGCCTCGGCCACGACCCCGAGCGGAAGCTGATGGATCTGGCCCGCTGCCCGCTGCTGATCCTGGACGACCTCGGCGCAGCCAAGAGCAGCGAGTGGACCGAGGAGCTGACGTACCGGCTGATCAACCGCCGATACAACGAGATGCTCCCGACCCTGATCACCACCAACTTGGCGATCAGCGACCTGCGCGGCGCCGTCGGCGACCGCGTCGCCTCCCGGCTGGCGGAGATGACTGAGCGGGTCGTGCTGACCGGCGCGGACCGCAGACGCCGCAACGCTGCCTGATCTTCCAGGCCACACCACAGGGCCTGCGTCCTCGACCGCAGCTCCTGCATGCTCCCGACCATGCGCACCCCTCCGCCGACCCCGGCGCGCGGAGGGCGATCGGAGAACCCCATGACCACGACCGCCAGGACCCCTGACCCACGCACGCTCGGCGACCACACCTGGCAGGGCCGAGCCGCCTGCCGCTCCACCGAAGCACGCCAAGTCGATCCCGAGTTGTTCTTCCCCGAGCCCGACGAGATGGACCTCATAAACGCGGCCAAGACGCTGTGCGCGCAGTGCCCCGTCCGCCCGACTTGCCTGGACGCCGCCCTCGAGAACGGCGACCGCGACGGCATCCGGGGCGGAATGACCGAAGAGGAGCGCGAACCCCTGCACCGCAATCTTCCGCACCGCCTCGACTACTCCCGGGTCAACGCGGCCATCGCCGGGCGCGACATCCACCTCACCGACGCCGAACGGCGCGCCGTCGTCCGCGCCGCCTACGCCGCCGACACCCCCGCCAGCCGCCTCGCCTGGATCCTGAAGATCACCGAAGAGCACGCCGACAAGCTCTACCGCCGCGCCCGCCGCGAGATCCGCAACCGGACCCTGGCCAAGACCGAATCCCTCGCGACACCCAAGCCGAAGACCCCGACCCGCGACGCACTGCGAGCGGCAGCGTGAGCCTGGCCGCGCCGATGCCGGCGCGAGTCACACGATGGGACAGGGCCACCATCGTCGCCCTCGGAGGAGCGGGATGTGCCCTGTCGTACGACGCCCTCCAGCAGATGGCCACCGCCATCCATGTCCGCGGTCTCCTGACCTACCTCTTCCCCTTGGTGATCGACGGATTCATCGCCTACGGGGTACGCGCCCTGGTGGTCCTGCGCGATGCCAGCTTCTGGTCCCGCCTGTACGTCTGGATCCTCTTCGGCACCGCCACCTCCGCCAGCATCTGGGCCAACGCCCTGCACGCCGTGCGCCTCAACCAACAAGCCGGAATGGACACCGGGCTACGGCTCGGCGACGGCACGGTCGGCATCCTGTCCACCCTCGCCCCACTCGCCCTCGCCGGGGCGGTCCACCTGTACATCCTCATCGCCCGCCGGGTCGCCGAGACCTCTGTTCCCGGTCACCTCGGGCAGCCGGAGACATCCGGTCACTTCTCCGACCGGATCACGGCTGGCCGGTCGGAGAGCCTCGGTCAGTCGGCCAAGGCGGCGGGCCAGGTCAGTCCCGGACACCAGCCCACCGCGCTGCCCAGGACACCCGGCCAGGACAGCCACGAGGAGGGCCCGCAACCGGCCACACGTGGCCAAGGTGTCCGGACACGCGCCAACCGGAACGGGTCCGGACAGGCCGACGGTCAGCTGACAGCTCCGTCCCTGTCGACGGTCGACACGGCAGTCCAGGCCGCTGATCAGCGCGGACAGTCGCTGAGACCCAATCCGGTCATGCGATCGCACCTCACCAAGCCCCGGTCCACCGAGCCGGAGATCTCCCCTGACACCTCCTCGGAGACCTCAGGCAGCGGCGGCCCGGAGACTGAGCCGGTCACCGACGAACTGCTGCTGATCGCCCGCCATGCGGTCACCGCCACCGGCAAGGCCACGCGCGCGGTCGTCGCTGATGCCATCCGGGGGCAGGGCCTCCCGCTGTCCAACGCCCGGCTGACCGAGCTGATGCAGCACCTCCGGAACGAGACCGGACCGCCCACCCGGTCCAAAGCCGTCTGACTGGCCGTGCCCATAGAGCGGGTGACCCGGTCACACCGGCCGGGTCACCCGCCCGACAACACCATCACCGATTTCCTTCCGCACCGGAGACGCCCGTATGCGCACCACACCTGCCACCGCCGCCGAAGCCGATGCCTGGATCACCGTCCTGCACACTCGCGGACACCTTCACCGTGCCGAGCGCGGTCCGGACGGGACCTGGACCGTCCAACGCACTCGCCGAAGCCGGCCTCGAACCCTCCACCACCCGGTCTTCGCGATGGACTTCGTCGCCGAAGTGCTCCTCGACGTACGCCACGTCGCGGAGACAAGCCGATGACGACCGCCGACTCGGCGAGTACCACCCCTGGACCACAGCGTGAAGACTCCGCAACCACCAGCGCAGCAAGCTGTAGCTTCCGAAACTCCTCCGCTGCCACGGGCTGCGGAGGAGTTTCGGAAGCGCATGCCCCCGCTCCAGAAGGGGCGGGGGAGGCCCGGCACCAGGGGGTGCCGGGCTCCGGGGCTGCGACCGGCGGATCGCAACCCGGGGGAGAAGAAGACACGCTCGCCGCGCCGCGTACGCGCCCCCGCCTGCGCCAGAGCGTGCACCGCGACCAAGTCCGCAGCGTCCGTCTGACCCGAGACGAACTCGAGACCGTGAAGCGGGCCGCCGAAGCCGTCGGCCTGAGGACCGCCGGGTTTCTCGCCGACGCCGCGGTCGCAGTTGCCCAGGCGCAAGACGGTCCCCAGACATGGCTGTTGGACCAGCGCGGGCGGGTGGAAGCGCTGATGGCCGCCAGCACCCAGCTTGCCCGAGCCGGCAACAACCTCAACCAGGTCGCCCGCGTTCTCAACTCCGGTGGTCAGGCTGACTACGCGGACGAGGCGGTCACCCGTGTCCTGCGCGCCGCCGCCCGCATCGAAGCCGCCGCAATCGAAATGGCGAGGCGCTGAAGCGTGGTCCCCGACATCTCCACCGGCGACCGTACGTACGGACTGCTGAACTATCTTTACGGGCCCGGCCGCAGGGACGAACACATCACCCCGCACCTCGTTGCGTCCTGGATGTCGGAACTCGCCCCTGACCCCGGCCGTGATCTGGCCGCCACCCTCAAGCAGCTCACCGATCGGCTCGACCTCCCCGTCATCGCGCTGCCGAAGAACCGCCGCCCGGCAAAGCACGTCTGGCACTGCCCCGTACGGACCGCCCCCGGGGACCAGCACCTCACCGACGCCGAATGGGCCGAGGTCGCCCGCCGCATCGTCCATGCAACGGGCATCGCCGAAGACGGCGACGAGAAGGCATGCCGCTGGGTCGCCGTACGCCATGCCGACGACCACATCCATCTCGTCGCCACCCTCGTCCGCGAAGACGGCCGACGGCCGCGCCGCCACGAGGACGGGATTCGCGCCCAGGCCGAATGCCGAAAGCTCGAAGCCGAGTTCGGCCTGCAGACCCTCAACAGCGGAGATCGCACCGCAGCCCAGCGCCCGACCAGCGCTGAACGCTCGAAAGCCGAACGCGCCGGTCGTACCCAGCCACCGCGTGAAACCCTGCGCACATCCGTCCGCCAGGCTCTGGCCGGTGCCGCCGACGAGGACGAGTTCTTCCGACGTCTCGCCGAGGCCGGCCTTCGTGTCGAGAAGCGCCTCGCTCCCTCCGGCGACACCCTCGGATACAAGGTCGCCCTTCCCGGAGATCGCAACCGTGACGGCCAGCCGGTCTGGTTCTCCGGCTCCAAGCTCGCCCCGGATCTCTCCCTGCCCAAGATCCGGCAACGCCTTGAGGCCGGAACAGCCGACGAGGAGCCATCCCCCGACCAGCGCCCTGGCGAACGAGCAGCCCGTCCGGCTGGTGCACGACGCGACGCCACGCACGCCGCCGAGCGGGCGGTCACTGCCCTCGGCGGAGACGACGACGAAGGCGCAGCCGCACAACTCGTCGGTGTCGGCGAGCTGCTCGACGCCGTCGCCCAGACCTCCGCTGCCTCCACTCGCAAGGAACTGATCGAGGCCGCCCGCTCCTTCGAGCGAGCGACGCGCTCCCACACCCGCGGCGAACATTCCGACAACCGCGCCATTCGCTCCGCAGCGCGCGGCATCGTCCGCGCCGGGAACGCTCTCGGCAAGGGCGAGGACGGGGGCACCACCGCGATGCTCCTGTCCACCATGGTCCTGGTCACCATCGCCGCAGTCCGCTGGCACTCCGCCCGCGGTCACGCCCAGCAGGCTGCCGCCGCCCGACAAGCCGCTCACCACTTGCGGACCGCCTACCGGTCCGCCGCCGCAGCACCCATGAACGCGATGCGTGAGCACGGCTGCCGCCTTCCCGAATCCGTACGACACCGGCACGCCAGCACCGTCGAAGTCGCGATCCCCGGCCAAGCCGACCAGCTGCTCCGCGAGCCGGGCTGGGACGCTCTCGCCGCCTCTCTCGACCAGGCCGAGCGCGCAGGACACGACCCTGCGACTCTCCTCAAGACGGCGATCGAGTGGCGGGAGCTGGACACTGCCGACAGCGCTACCGATGTACTGGTCTGGCGGCTCCGGCGGCTCGGCAAACTACCCGCCACCACCGATTCACCCCGAGCACAGGAGGACTCGCGCCCCACGAAGAAGCAGTCCCGAACCCCGAACTCGCAGACCGTCGACCCAGCGTCCCGAACCAGCTCTCCGGACCCACGCCGACGGGGCGCGAGGCGCTGACCAGCGAGACAAAGGACTGGACACCCTCAGTTAGGGCTGTTAGGGCTGATTGGACAGCGAACAGGAGATGACGCGGATGCTCAGCCGAGACCTTCAGTCCCAGAGAACCGTCCACCCGGCATCGGCGCCGGGCGACGACCCACTGCAGCGGCTGCAGGAGGAGACGCAGCCGTCGGGCGGCGACGTCCGGTTGCGCGCCACCACGCACCCCGAGGAGATCGTCATCACCGGGATCACCCTCATGTGCCCGCAGTGCGGCGCTCGTCGGGATTGGATGGTGATCTGCGACCACAACGAGATCAGCATCCGTTGCCGCTGCGCGCACCAGTGGATCGAGCCCGAACTGACCCGCGCAGACTACGAGGCGGTGATCGACATCGGAGGCCAGGACTACCCGAGCCTGGAAGCCGCAGCCCAGGCCGCGGGGTACGACGGCACCCTGGCCGGCACATACCTCGCCGTGCCCCGGGCCGAGTAGTCCCTCGTCTGGCGGATACAGACGGGCCTGGTCTCAAGAGCCTGGCCTTCCGCTTCGCAGGCCCAGCAACTCCTGCCATCCCCGTCCGCCCGCACACCGTGCAGCACCTCCGCGTCGGCACGCCGAGAGGGCTGCCCGATCCGGGGGCAGCCCTCTGCGTACGGGTGAAGCGGTGTGCGTCAGACACCGGTGGCTTCGTTCACTTCACATGTGTCCTTGGACAGCGAAGCAGTCGTGTGCAGGGTACTGATCTGGGGCGTCTAGGTTGAATGTCAACGAGAGGGTCGTTCAGTCGAAGGCGTGGACGATGCTCTCGATGATGGCGTGTACGCCGCTCCAATCGACGGTGGCGCTGTGCCGCTCGCGTCGGGCGGCCCTGATCTTCTCCTCGAACGCTTTGTGTACTAGCCCCTTGTGCGTCTTCGACAGAGCCCCCTGATGTCGCTGCACGGCGGGGATGAAGGTCCCCAGGTGGATTGGTGCCAGGGTGCCGTTGATGGTCAGGACGTCTCTGCCGAGGTACATCTCTAGGGAACCGGCGACGCCGTTCAGGTTGGTCATGGACACGGTTGGGGACGCCGAGTCGATGGTGGGGTAGCTGGCCAGCAGGGGCAAGTCCGGGTAGTGCAGCACCTGGCAGCCCATCGGAAGTCTCTGCCTCTTCAGTTTGGCGAGCGCCTCATGCCCGCCGGCGTCGTTGTCGGCGATGGCCACGAAGCGGTTGGCGACGCCTGCCGCAATGAACGCGTTCACCATGGTCGCGAGCATGCCTGCACTGCCGCGGGCCTTCGTTCCGGTGTAGTCGATGAACCGGACGAAGCCCGCGAGGTGCGGGTGGGTGATGTGCATGGCCTCGGTGAGGAGGCGGGAGTCGCTGCTTCCTTCGGTGAGCACGATCAGCGGGGCGTTATCGGGTAGGGCTGCGAGCTGGCGCTCGCGTGTGGGTCCTGCGATGGGCTGGGTCATGTCGAGGTGTACGCAGCAGCCAGTCAGCTCTCCGAGGTTGAGCCCGACCTGCGTGTCGTCGGAGACCTGGTCGATGATCAGTCGTATGAGGTTGCGTTCCTCAACGAACCAGCGGAGCTCGTCGATGTCACTCACGGTCTCGGTGGACTGATTCTGGTCCTGGAGGTATTCCTGCACTGTGGCGAACGATTCATACGACCGGTGGGGTCGGATCGCCTCGCCAATGGCGGCGAGCAGTTCGTCGGGCTCGCGCGGGGGCCGGACGACGGTCTCCCACATCGACTTGCCCTGCGCTCGCCGTTCCCGCCGCTGGCTCTGTTCCTCGCCTTCATAGTGCTTGCGCCACTTGTCGATGCCCTCTCCCAGGCTGGCAACGGCACGACGTGAGGTGAACCCCTGCACGTTGAGACGCTGCCGCAGCGCCTGGGCGGTGGTGTAGTACCCGAGCGCGTACTCGCTCTCGGGGCACTCGTCGCCGGGGGTAACCTCGCTGCCGTCAGCGCCGATGAACTTGCGGTCGGTCTCGATGAAGAGCGCTGCCAGTTCCTCGTCGTAGTGATCGCGGGTGTAGAGGAACTGGCAGTCGCCAGCGACCAGATAGGAATATTGCCCCATCCCGGCAGGGTCCCATCCCCTTGGGAACGTCGCGCCCCCTTTTTCCGAGGGTGGCCAGTGCGCTCACCCCGCATGACTAGGTTCGCCGTCACGGAAACCGAAACGGCTGGGTTCGCTGTCAAACGACTTGTCCGTTCTCAACGAACTTAGTCGCCGTCTCACCCAAGCAGTCGTGGCCGGCAGCAGCCGTGCCTTGCAGCGATGGATGTCTCACAGTGGTGTTGTCACGGTTGCGACGAAGCCGCGTCGGCCTTCCGCACTGCCTGCTCAAAACACCGCACCAGCAGCATGGTCGCCTGCACCGCGGCGAACGCGCTGACGAAGTCCGCGCTGCCGGAGTGGGTGAGGGATTGCTGCAGGTCCCAGGCAGCTTCCACCAGTCGGCGCCAGTCCTTCCGGACGCTTCCGCTGCCGCCCATCAAGGCGCCAGCGGCATAGTCCAGCCGAGCCTTCGCATTCGCCTTCTGCGGTGTTTCCTTCCCGACGGGCAGCATCTCGGGCTGGTAAACCAGCTGCCCCAGTTCGATGAGGATCTCCCGGGCTCGGCGGCCCACGTCCTGGTAGACGTCCAGCGTGGGGCTGCTGGTCAGCTCTTGGCGCAGTTCGGTGATGCGGGATTCCAGCTCGGGCCAGTCCGGGCTAGCCGGTCCACTGTCGCTCGGCGCTGCGCCGGCGGCCAAGCGCTCCAGCTGCTCACGCACCGGGGCCGCCAGCGCTTCGACGTGCTCGCGGCGGCCCTTATAGGTGCTGCTGATTCTTTGGTAGGCGCCGCGCCACTGCACGATATCCTCCCACGGAAACGGTGAGGGAATGCCGTGGACAGCCAGCCCCTCCTCCAGCTCCTCCCGGTTGTCCCGATACCGCTCCGCCGCTTGTGCCGATGAGTTACCCGTGGCGATGGCTTTCAGATCGCTCGCTACAGCATCGAGCAGCTGGAGCAGCCGTACCGGGGTGCGGGTCAATGGCTACCTTCCACAGAGCTGATCAGGTTCTCTAGGGCCTTCAGGGCGGTGAGCGACGCGCCCCGGGCCAACAGCGCGGAAAGGATCAAGTCCCGGTCGAGCAGTGCGTCCTGTCGCAGGCCGGCGAGGATGTCTCTTGCCCGGTCCCGCCCCCAACCGGGGCTGTAGGCGTTGTTCCCGTAGAAGTCTAGCTGCTCAAGGACTTCGGCCAGTTGAGCATCGAGGCCGACCGAAGGGACGTCGGGACGGAGCAGATCCACGGCGTGCGCCACGGCTGCCCACCCGGACAACGCGAGGTCACCAGCTTCGACAACAGCCACCGCATTCCCCCGGGCGAGGCGATGAGCCGTACACATCATCCGCAGGTCAGGCCAGTAGACCAATAGCGGCCCGCGCGGTGACGCGCCCCCTGCTTTCGGTGTGGTCTGCCGGTATCGCCCGGTGAAGCCGGCGAGACCCGGTACGTCATCGGCGCGGACGCCGAAGTCGCTGGTCAGGACGGTCCACGTAGCCCCCGGTGCGCACGACGAGTCTGTCCATGCGGCAGCCAGGTTGACGGCCTCTCGCAGGTCGTGATCCGGGGCGTACGGCACCCAGGTCGCGCTATAGTCCGGCCCGCCAGCCTCCGACATCACAGCTCCGTTCGTACGCGGTTCCGGGCGCCGCAGTCGCAGCGGCCTGCATCCCCATGCTGCCCCAGGACCTGCGGGCATATGGGAAGGCTCGCAGGCTACGAGCGGCTGCCACAGGACGCCGAGCAATGCCGCTGTGGGATTGCAGGGCTCGGCTTGGGACAGCAGGCACAGGCCCCCGCCCCTGCGCCCCTCGGCGCTTCCTCGCACCTCACACCGTCCACACCGTGGAGATCCGCCTCCACGACGACAGCGAGGTCCGCGCGTTGCGGAGGTCGGTCCGGTGAGGCGATGTTGAACGGCTCGCTGCGCTGTGGTCTGCGGTCCTGAACAGTCACCGGTTTTCGTTCACCCGTTCCCCAACCTCGACTGCCTTGGACGAGACGGCGACTGGATTCGTTGAGATCGGACACGACTCGGTTGGATGACAAGGGACAACATGACAGCAAATGTGCATCGGTTCCGACGGCGGTTGGCGATCTGGGGTCGCTGAGTGTTCACCGGAAATGAAGGCACTCCGGCATCCGCGGATGCTGGCGGCGGCCCGCTACTCGTGAGGGCAGCGGGCCACGAGCGGCCTCAGATCCGCTGGACGTATGGAGCCCGCCACGCAGGAGAGGGGTCCGTGCCAAGTTCTGTCCAGTATTCGCGGCCGCTGGTGATCAGGTCGTTGTGAACGGTCCAGAAGGACGCCACCCGGTGGACGCCCATCGTGTCGTGAGGGACCTCGACTTCGGAGACGACTTCTTTTCCGGACGGCACGATGCGGAGGACGTTGATGGACCATCCCTCCGGGTACTCCGCGTTGATGCGCACATAGTTCTCGCGGCCGAGGATCCGTTCACCGCTGACTGGCCACTCCACGACTACATCGTCTGCCAGCAGTCTGCCGACGCCTGCCCAGTCTCGATCCTGCATGCGGTCCCAGAGTATCTGAACAGTCTTTGAAGGTTCCATGACCACATCCTGCACTGCACCACTGACGGTGGCTCCCTGTCTCGCATAGGCACCGTCACCGAGCTCCGAGGAGACAGCCCCAGTGGTCAGCGGGGCAGCGACGTCCGTTCCCCCGTCGAGACCGGGGGTCCAACAGAGCAGGACCTGTCCGGAACTGAGCCGGACCGGGCTGGTGGTGGGAAGCCAGGTGGCGCGGATCGGTTCGGCGGGGAGCCGGGGGACCGAGCGAAGGAGGGCGTCGCGAGTGCCGTCCGGCATGGGGGTTGTGAACGAGATCGCTCAGGCCGAGGCACTCGTCTGAGACCGTGGGCCTCCCACGCGTCGTTGGGAAGGGGTGGCAGCCGGTCATTCTGTCGCCCAGTTCAGCTCCGTACGGACGTCGGGCGGGAGGATGTCCTCTTGGCCGTCCTCGGCGATGTAGACGGCCGCTCCGTTCGGACCGTGGCCTATGACGATGCGGCCGACGTAGTGGGAGTGGGGCCAGTCCGGGTTGACGGCGAGGTATGCGGGAAGGTCGGGGTCGGCGGTCTGGAGCTGGTGCAGCAGCCGGCCAACGGTGAGGTGTTTCGACAAGATGCCTCCTGGGCTGGAGCGATCGGTGAGGACAGGGGACGGGCGGTGGAAAAGGCGATCAGGGCAGGGAATCCGGCGATGGCCTGGGCGGGGGTGTCGGGGCCGAACGTCTGGTGCCAGCCCCGACCGCCCTGGTGGACCTGGACGTTGACGTGCCACAGTCCCCCCGCGCGCGGCCTCGGGCGTCCCGGGGACGAAGCCCCCGTACACGCGTCGGTCGGGCTGGAGCAGTTCACGTTGCAGTTCGGGTCCGAGAAGCTGTCCCACCCCTGGGCCTTGGGGAGAGTCGTGACGAGGCTCGCGAAGTTGCAGTCGAGCAGCCATTCGCGGTGTCCGAGCCCGGTGAACGGAAGCTCGGAGGACGTGGGAACGGGATGGTGGCGGTGAGCGTCACGATTAGAAACCCTTTGTTGACCTGCGGTTTTCCCGGCACCAAGTACGTTGACATGGTTCTGGAAGAGGTCTCCAGTCCAATGCCCACGGGTGCGTCTGCTGTGGGCGAACTGGGGTCCGAACCCGGCGAAAGTCAGCCGGCCACGAGGGAGTGAAGCGGCGGTAGCGGCGGGGGCTGTCGCCGTCGTGACCGGAAGCAGCGGTCACGACGGCGAAAGGGAGAGGAACCAGGTTGCACCGCAAGGAGACCTGTACATACGAGGAGCCGTCGACGACGGGAGACGGGTCGCGCTGAGTGTGGACGAGCTGGCCCGGTTGGTCGGTGCCGTGCCCGATGATGAGCCGGGGTACGGCTCCGGGGAGCCCGGAGCCGTACCCGAGACCTGAGCAGTTAAGCCAGCGACCGGCGCACTGCGTCGACCAGTGACGCCGCACGCCTGTCGTCGGGGCCGCCGATGATGTGGTTCATCACGTAGCCGAAGGCGATGCCTCGCTCGGGGTCGGCGAAGCCGAGGGAACCGCCTCGGCCGGTGTGACCGAAGGCGTTCGGGCCGGTCATGGGGTTGGTATCGGTGGGGAGCATGTAGCCGGAGCTGAACCGGCTCGGCATCACCATTACCCGGTCCGTGCCGCTGGCCTGTTCCTTGGTCGCCGATGCGAGGGTTTCCGGGTTCAGCAGGCGGATGCCATCCACCTCGCCGATCAGGGCGGTGTACATGCGTGCCAGTGCGCGCGCGGTGCCGATGCCGTTGGAGGACGGGAGTTCTGCGGCCTGCACCCGGGGAGAGTTGAAGTCGATTTCGGGAGGGTCGGTGACCGCGAACGCCCTGTTGCTGAAGGAGTTCGGGTCGCGCCAGGCCGCAACCAGCTCGCGGAGTTCCTCGGGAATCAACTCCGGTGGTGCGGTGGTGAAATCGACCTCGGGCTGCTGGTAAAGCATCCGGCTGACTCGGTCGCGTTCACTCGCCGGCAGCCCGATGAAGAAGTCCAGCCCCAGCGGGGCGGCAATCTCGTCGGCGAAGAAGCGGCCCGGCGTGCGGCCGGACACCCGGCGGATCACCTCGCCGACCAACCAGCCCCAAGTCCTGCCGTGATACCCGTGCGCGTTTCCCGGCGTCCACAGTGGACGCTGTGCGGCCAGTGCGTTCGCCATCGGCTGCCAGGCCAAAGCCTGGGCCAGCGGCACTGGTTGGTCCAGCGCGACCAGGCCGGCCTGATGGGACAACAACCAGCGAACCGGGATGTCTGCCTTGCCGTTCGCGCCGAACTCCGGCCAGTACTTGGCCACCGGCGCGTCCAGGTCGAGCGCACCGCGCTGGGCCAGCAGATGCGCCGCGGTGGCGGTCGCTCCCTTAGTCGCCGAGTAGACGAGTTGCAGTGTGTCCCGTACCCACGGACGGCCGGTGTCGGGGTCGGCAATCCCACCCCACAGGTCCACCACCGGCTGGCCATCCCGGTACGCGCACACTGCCGCGCCGATGTCCCCGTGCCGGGCGAAGTTCGCCGCGAACGCCTCCCGCACCGACTCGAACCCAGGCGCGACCTCACCCTCGATCGTCGTCATGCCGCCCATCCTGGCATTCTGGCCGCCTGCCCCGAGGGGCGGTCTCACTCTCGGTGCACAAGGGGGCATCTATCCGGTCACGCCGGGCAGAGCTTGAAGGCGCTCGTGGAACTCACGGACGGCCGGGACGGCATGGTGCGGTTGAAGCTGCTCCGAGAACTCCTTCAAGCGGTCGAGTGCCCGTACGGAGCTGACCTTGTCTTCGAGGAGCTCGGCGCCGTAGTTCGCGGCGTCGAGCGCCCCGTCCAGGTCACCACCGGCGAGCCGGGCCTCAGCCAGACGGCTGGACCGTACGGCCTTGTCCCGGGGTGCAGCCTTCTTGACCGAAGTCTCCAGGGAGCTCGTCGCGCGCTCTACTTGGCCCGAGCGCAGCAAGACCTTGCCCTCGGTCGATTTCAGTTGTGCCTCGCCGAACCAGTCGAGCCAGTCCGGGTCGTCCTCCACCGTCTTCCGTTCCCAGAGAGAAGCTGCATGGTTCAGCGCCGTACCAGCCCTCTGCTGATCGCCTTCGCGGGACAGCGCCTCGGCCCTGTGCAGGTAGAGGAAGGACTGGGTGTAGGGCGACAGCGTTCGAGGAGCGTTGTCGATGGCGGTCGAGATGAGGGCTACCCGCTCGGTAGGCCGTCCGGCCTCGGAGACGTGCACTCCCATCTCGGCCAGGATGAAGGCGCCGAAGGCGTCGTCTCCAGCGGTACGTGCGCTACGCAGGGCCCCGACGTAGTAGCGCTGTCCTGCGGACCGCAGCCCTGCGTCGTAGGCCATCCAGCCGGCCAGATGGGACACTCGCGCCGCCAGTGCATACAGGCGGACGTGAATATCGTCGGAGTACCGGCCGGCGCCCAGGAGACCAGTGATCAGAGCGAGGTCGCCGCGTGCCTGCTCCAGAAGTCGGGCGCCCCCGAGTTGGTCATCGAGTGTGCGGAGTGTGCTGATGCGCTGCTCGATCGTCGAGATCATCGTGTCCGTGACTCGGTCTCCGCTGAGCGCGGAGGCGAAGGCTGAGGGCGCCTCGGCCCAGCTCGCTGCCAGTCCCGTCAGCGCGGCGCCCGTGATGGTGAGGAACCCCCGACGGTCCATGCGGCCACTCCCGACCAGATCGGCCAATGCTTCAACGGTACCCGTCTCGGTCCAGGGGGCGGTGAGTCCGGTGACTTCCCACACTGGGAGCCAGCGCGGCCATCCTTCGGCCTGCACGCGCTCGTAGGGAACACGCAACAGGTCAGCGATTACGCGCTGTGCATCCGCGTCTGGTTCCTGCCCCTGCTCCCACTTCCATACGGTCGTCCGATTGGTCGCCAGCGGAATCCTGAGCGACTTCCCGTGTGCCTGCATGAGTCGAGCGAATTCGGCCTTCCCCCATCCGCGTGACTGGCGGACGAAGGTGAGCGGGTGGATTGCTAAGGGCTCACCAGGCACGTCACCACTCCCGTCATTCCCTCATGGCGTAGTTGGGAGGCTACTTCCCGTGTCCAGCGTGGAAGGGCGTCCCTCAGAGAAACCCTCCAGAGAAACCCCCCAGAAACGTTCCGGGTTTGCGCGCCAGAGTCGTTGACTGGGCATCAGCCGTTCAAGGACCGCTCACAGGGCGGCCCGCTCCGGATGGTTACCCAGATCGGCGGCTCCACCCATCCATCCTCTGACGGGGGAGGAGCCGCTCTCCAGCTCTTCGGAGGCGTCCGCCATGCTCAGACTCGTCACTCGTTTCGTCCTCGCGGGTAGAAAAGAGGAGGTGTCCCCCGCCCGACGCATGGTCGTCGACAGGGTACGGGCGTGGGACGTTCCACTGGATGACGCGACAGCCGACACGATCCACCTGGTCGCCTCCGAGCTCATCACCAATGCCGTGGTACACGGGAAGGGGCCTGTCACGGTCGCGCTCTACCGCCGGCGCGGCAGCCTGGTGATCGACGTTCTCGACGGCAGTCCCGCGGCTCTGAAGACGAGCTGCGCCGAAGCTGACGACGAGAGCGGCCGCGGCCTGACGCTGGTCGACTTCCTGGCGGTGCGGTCAGGCTGGAAGTCCTCCGACCGCGGAAAGCACGTATGGGCCGAGATCGCGCTGCCCAGGCCGGCACCGCCCGCCCGAGCCGTCATCCGGCGCCGGTTATTCGCGGGCCTGCTGGGACCTGAGATCGGAGTCAGGCCGGAGTCACTCACCCTGGCAGTCGCGTAATGGGACGGCACACCCTACGCGCGACTCCGCTTTCGGACTCCGATGTGGTGTTCCGGCCCACCCGCCGTGACATCGACCCGGTCACCGGAGAGCCGACCTCGTACACGCTGTACGACCGCCACGAGTGGCAGCAGCACGACGCGTGCTGGCTGTGGTGCGGGCGCAACGACGTCGAGGTGACGTGGATCGGTCCCGTCCAGTCCAGCGGCATGCACGCGTCCCTCTACGCCTGCCGCGCGTGCCTGTACCAACTGGACCAGCGTGTTCTGGAGACGAACATGCGTGAGGACGCGGGCGTCCTTCCCGTGCATCGCACGTCGACGCCTCCCGACACGGGTCGCCACCACAGGGGTGTGGCTCATCGTGCCGCCCGCTGACAGCCCCCCCACTTCACCCCACTTCTCCCATGGCCGTGGGGGCGGCCCCTGCTTCCCGCCGGAACCCCGACGGGAGAACCGAAGAGGAAGGAGCACGAGACGGCAGAGCGCACCACACCGCCTCCGGCCCGAAGTGGCCTCCTGGTGGCGGTCGAAGAGCTGACCGCCGTCCACGACCGATACGACAGCCTCCGGTCCGACAATGCCGGAAGCTCCGGCGACGCTCCGTGGCCGGGCGGTGACGGCAACCTGCACGACAGCGAGTAGGTCCCACGCGGCGAGGGCCACACGGCCCACCGTAGGCCGGCCCTCGCCGCGCCTGCATCACCTGGTCGAACCCATTGAGGAGGCAGCGAGGGAACACCGATTGATCTGCGCCATCGAGACAGCGCTTGGCTGGAGCGGAGCGGAGGACCTGGGCAAGGTTTGGTACAGCAAAGCATGGGCGACCCCGCCCTCGTCTCCCGCGTCCTGGCGCCGGACCGCCTGCTGGACATCGCGATGCGCAGGAGTCTGAACCGCCCGCAGTTCCGGTGCTTCCAGAAGGGCGAGAAAGTCCACCCGGGCATCTACTACACCGACAGCGTCAGCCCTACCTGGACCGTCGGCACGGAACCGGTGGTAAGCCCTGACTGCGGCTGCCCCCAGCTGGTCTGCGAACGCTCCCCGGCCGACTTCCTGGCCGCCTAAGAGCGGGGACGACGCTGCCTCGGCACGTGCCGTTCCTCGACATCCTCGGGCCGCTCGACGCCGTGGTGTGTACCAACAACTTCCCTCCTCAGATGCAAGAGAACGGCGAGGCCGTCGACGTCGTGGCCTCGGGGAAGAAGCTCACCCTAGCAACCTAGGCCCTGCCCGCGCTGCGTCTGCTGCTGAGCGGCAGGCCCGTGCCGTTGACACAGGCCGCGACCGTCGTCGGGGCCGAAGCGGTGAAGGTCGCCGAGATCCTGGTGAAGGAGGAGATACGCGCGACGCTGACCCCAGAATTGTCCTCGGGCTACACCGGTCTTGTCACGAACGCCGTCTGCTGACCGGTGCGCTCGACCTCGGCGTCACCGCACTCGACACGAGCACCAACTACCTCGGCTTCCGCTCACATCACATCCTGGCGGGCCGCCGGCGATCTGCTGCCAAGACCTGTCCCGTAACTGCTGGTCGGGGGTGAGATGATCTTGCCGTGTCTGGTGTGATCACGGCGTCGCAGCCCTCCTGGATAGCCCCGTTCAGCGGGTTGAGCCCGTATCAGTTCGGCAAGCTGATCACCGCGCTCCGGCGCGAGGGTGCAGATCCGGTGCGCAAGGGCCGGCCGTGGAGTCTGCCGCTGGAGGATCGCGTGCTGCTGGTCGCCGCCTATTGGCGGACGAACCTGACCCTGCGACAACTGGCGCCGCTCTTCGGGGTGTCGAAGTCCGCGGCCGACCGCATCATCGACCACCTCGGGCCTTCGCTCGCCCTCCAGCAGCGCAAGCGGATCCGCAAGGACACCGTGCTGATCGTGGACGGCACCCTGGTCCCCACTCGTGACCACACCGTCGCCGAGCAGTCGAAGAACTACCGGTACTCCACCAACCACCAGGTCGTCATCGACGCGGACACCCGGCTGGTCGTCGCGGTCGGCCGCCCGCTGCCTGGTAACCGCAACGACTGCAAGGCGTGGGAGCTGTCCGGCGCGAAGGCCGCCGTCGGCAAGACCACGGTCATCGCGGACGGCGGCTACCGGGGCACCGGCCTGATCATCCCGCACCGCCGCGAACCTGGCCAGAGCGAACTCGAGGCATGGAAAGAGGAACACAACACCTCGCACCGCAAGGTCCGCGCCCGTGTCGAGCACGCCTTCGCCCGGATGAAGACCTGGAAGATCCTCCGCGACTGCCGCCTCAAAGGCGATGGCGTCCACCACGCCATGCTCGGCATCGCCCGCCTGCACAACCTCGCCCTCGCCGGGTGACGAGGGAACAAGCAGGTCAGCGAACACGCCGTAGATCATTTACGGGACAGGTCTAAGGTTCGAGCTCTCAACGAAGGTCGGCTACTTCCCGGGCCCGGACGGGGCGGAACACTTCCTGAACCCCGTACGGCTGCACGCAGCAGTGGAACAGGAGGCCTGGGACCTCGGGCAGGAGCCGGACCTGGTGTTCCTGCACCACCCGGAACACTCACTCCGCGAGGCCGGTATTGGTAAGCCCGGCTATCGAAAGTTGGGCAATGCCGGGCGTCCGCCTGGGCAATGTCGACGTGAGGCATACATGATCAGCACCAGCTCGGTGAGTGAGGCCTGGGCTTTGCTGGTGTCAAAGCAGGCGGGGCAGTAGCCGACTACACCGGACACCTGTGGGACGCACTTACCAGCAACACACCTGCATTCGGCCATGATCGCGACGCTGCGGCGTGATTGATGCAACGTTTAAAGAGGGACGTCGCCCGGGCCGCAACTAACCGCCAATCCAGCGGTGTTGGTTCCAGCCAACCTTCTTCTGCCGAGCCCGGTAGCCGCTTCCTCACGCCTACTGTGCCCTCACACCTTGTCGATCAAGAAAGGGTGTGTAGTTCGTGCAGTCACGAATAGGCCGATCGCGCCGAAGAAACAGAACTCGGCTTGCGGCCGGGGCCGCCTTACTGATGGTCGCGGAAGCCGCGCTCGCAGCGGGGGCAGCAAGCGCCGCCACGCCAGCTCCGGCGAAGGAATCCGCGGAGGCCAGCAGCTCGTCCTCCGGATCCGCTGAGACCGCGAAGTACCCCAAGGGGTCCAAGGCTGGGCCATTTCCGAGTCCAAGAAGACCGGAGAGAAGGTGGTCGCCACAGATGAGACCACCGCGACCTCATATACCGTCGCCAACGCGGACGGAACCCTGACCACCGAGCTCACCTCCGGCCCGGAGCGTGTGTGGCGGGACGGCAACTGGCGGAAGGTCGACGTCACCCTCGCCAAGGACGCGGATGGCACCGTCCGTTCGAAGGAACACCCCCATGGGCTACGCCTGGCCGGCAAGGGGGGCACCAAGGCGAAGTCTCTCAAGGCCGCGCAGAACTCCCCGGCGCGGGACCTGGTCACCCTGGGAAGCGGCGACGGCAGCGTGACCCTCCAGTGGAAAGGGGCATTGCCCGAGCCCGAACTCGACGGGACTCGTGCCCGCTACCACGACGCTGTCCCGGGCGCCGATGTGATCGTCGAGGCGACCCGTACAGGCTTTGAGCAGTTCGTCGAGCTCGCCGAGAAGCCTGCCGCCGCCGACTTCACGTACACCCTGCCCCTGCAGGCAGAGGGTATGACGGCGAAGGCGAACAAGGACGGCTCGGTCACGTTCACCGACGCCGAGACCGGCGACGTCCGCGCCACGATGCCCGCCCCAGTGATGTGGGATGCGAACACTGACGCCCGGTCCGGTGAACACACCCACCGGGCCCGCGTCGACATGGAGGTCCTCGACAAGGGACACGGAAAGATCGACCTCGTCGTCACCCCCGACTCGGGCTTCCTCGCCGATCCGGCGACGCAGTACCCCGTCACGGTCGACCCCTCCACCTCCGCGCTCGCGAACACATTCGACACCTACGTACAGCAGGGCGAGACCGTCGACTGGTCCACCGACGTCGAACTCGACCTCGGCAACCCCGGCACCACCAACGCCGACGGGACACCCCGCACCGCGAGGTCGTTCGTCACGTGGAACACCAGCCCCATTCAGGACGCGTTGATCATCGACACGAACCTGGCCCTGTGGAACTTCCACTCGGGAAACACCGACTGCTCCACCCAGAGCTGGACCGTCTGGGACACCAGCGCGTCGTCGACCTCGTCACGGTGGACGAACCAGCCGATGTGGAACCAGCAGTACCACTCCTCCACCCAGACCCGCGGCAACCCCGGCTGCACGAGTAGCCAGCCCGACGGGTGGATCAACGCCGACGTCGACACGCTGGTACAGACCTGGGCCTCCGCCAAGGCGACCCGCGGCCACATGGGCCTGCGCGCGGCCAATGACAACACCCTGGCCTGGAAGCGTGTCAACTCCGCGAACAATGCTTCCAACCAGCCCAAGCTCAGCGTCACCTACAACTATCGGCCGCTGGATGGCACGGCCCAGCAGGCAGGCCCGCCGTTCCGGTCCCACAACGATGTGTGGGGTGTCGACACCCTCACGCCGACGCTGAGGGACAAGTTCGAGGACGCTGACGGCGACCTGGTGAGCGGTACCTTCCAGGTCTACGACGCGGAGACCAATACACCGATCACCACGCCGGCCGGCGAAGGACTGCTCGTCTCCGACCCCGTCGCCCCCGGCGAGTGGGCGACTGTGCAGGTCCCGGACGGACAGCTCGTGGACGGCAAAATGTACAAGTTCCGTACCAACGCCTACGACGGCACCCACTACAACCTGAACTGGTCACCGTGGCGCACGTTCGTCGTGGAGACCGCCGCCGCAGGCAAGCCCACCACCCTGCAGGCGGGCGACTTCTACAGCATCTCCGACCCGAAGATCGTCAAAGACCCCATGAAGGTCCAGGAAATCCAGGATGTCTTCAAGCGGGACGGCAACCTCGAAGCCCTCGGCATCAAGCCCACCGACGGGCCTTCCGCCCCCAAGACCGAGGCCGCCAACGACACCCGAGCGGTATGGGAGCGGACTTACACCACACCGTCCACCAAGTTCACCGGTGGTAAGAAGCCCGCCGACCAGTACGAATACATCAAGGACCCCGCCGAGTGCTCCGCGGCCGATGACGCCGACAACGCGGCAGGCTGGATCAAGAACCGCTACTCCTACTGCCAGGACACCCTCGTCCTCATGCCCGCCATCAAGTGCGGCCTGTGGCCCCCGGGCTGCTACCTGCACGGCGAGTTCATCGCCACGCAAACACTCATCGGCTACGGCAAGATCGGCCCGTTGGATGGGAGTGCATACACCCGCCACGCCGACTTCGACCTGAACCTCGACGTCCACTGGATCGGCGGCGACTTCGCCAAGCCCGGCGCGAAAATCGAAGCGAACCTTCCCTGCGAAGGCGCCTGGGCCCCGGGCAACGCCACCGCGAAACAGGAAGAAGCCTGCTACCTCGGGCTCTCCGACGGCCGTGGGGACTCGCCCGCCGGGTGGGCAGCGGACGGCGACACCAAGTTCGACCTGTGGTCCTCCACCCCCAAGCTTCCCGACGTCGCCATCGGTGAGCAGGTGGCGGTCGGTAAGTTCACTCCGACGCTGGACTTCACCCTGCCTGGCTACAGCCAGCTCATCTCCTCCGAGGGCGAAGAGGGCGAAGTCCGCTTCGACAGCGCCGCCTACAACCCGTGGGCCAAGCTCGGCTCGGTCTTCCCTGACGCCACCCCATCGCTGCGCTACGACAAGAGCGACACCAGCGACGCTGGTTTGCCCACCCCCTACACCGGAGTCGAGGCGGTAGCCCGACACATCGACGAGGCCCGCAAGAACCCGGACGCCAGCTACCCCAATAAGACCGGGAAGAACCTGCCCGGCGAAAGCCCGCTGGACCCGCTGCACCGCATCGCCCCGTCTTCCGGAGCGACCTCCAAACAGCGCTACGACCAGAACGAGACGGTCCGCAAACTCGACTGCAACGAGAACACCCCCGGCGCCCCGGCAGCGGGCAAGGACTGCGACGAATACCCGTTCCACTCGTCCGCCGAAGGCGCTGCCCGCTACCAGTACGAAGGCGACGAGTTCAAGGACGACTTCTCCGTCCGCTACATCAATCGGGCAGAAAACCAGGAAGCAGGCAGTCGCCTGGGCGCCTGGTATCACAGTGACAGGATCCTCGACTGGGAAGCCTTCACCGTCACCATCGGCGACTGATACTCCAGCAGTGAGACTCCGGTAAACCAGGGCAGGGCCGTCCCCATTCGGGGCCGGCCCTGCGGTCCCTTCGGCACGGCTCAGGCGGTGGCGGTCCGCCAGATCTGAACCAGACAGAACTGATCCTCCCCGCCCAGAGCGGCTTCATGACCGACAGGCGTGGAGAGCACGTCGGAACAACCCTGCAGAGGAGAGGTGAAAGGACCCGCGTCCGGGTTGAACACCCACTGCCACCGCATCCGGTACGTGCCCGGCGACGGCAACACCAGCGGAATCTCCCACATCCCGCCGTCGACGGTCTGCAGACCAAGCTCGCCCTCGGGAAGGTCCACCTCGACCTCCTCGTGTCCCGCCCACTGACCGGGCGGCAGCGCCGGTGCAGTGGTCCACGACTCCAGACGTATCACCGTCGTGCCCACTTCCGAGGGCACCTGCAGATACACCAGGCCCGGCCCGGGAAGCAGCCACTTCGATCTGTCCGCATCACGATCGAACGTTTCAGCCCCCATGGTCGTGTCGACCAGCCCGAACAGCCGGTAGCTCGCCGACACCGTCGTATCGCATGAATCCAGCAATCTACCCATCAAGTACCTCGCAAGTCGGGAGAAACACCGCTCGATGGCGGCGCCACCACCGACTGTAAACGCAAGGAAGAAGGGCCTCTGCACGGTCTGGTGACCATCTGATCTGGCTTGCCCGTGGGGCGGCCTGGAAGGACGGGGTCTGTCAAACGAGCGGTG
>DOWQ01000016.1:0-8417 GCA_003519485.1 Streptomyces sp.
TCCTGGGCATGGCCCTGGACAAGCCCGGCTACCGGCCCGCTGCCAACGGCGTCAAAATCCTGTCCGGCCTGCGCCGCCGGGGCTACAAACCCGGCTATCTCGCGGGCGACCGCGCCTACAACAACTCCAAGCCCGAGGAATGGCAGCTCCCCGTCCGTGCCATGGGCTACAAGCCTGTCTACGACTACACCGTCGACCAACTCGGCAAGCAGGCCGAGACGCACGGCGCGATCCTCGTCGAGGGCACCTGGTACTGCCCCTCGATGCCGCAGCCCCTCATCGATGCCACGAGCGACCTCTACGCCGGACGCATCGACCGCGCGACCTGGGCCGAGCGCATCGCCGCCCGCAAAGCACACAGGCTCGTCCCCAAGCAGCACGAGGACGGCGAAGGCCACCAACGCCAGATGTGCCCGGCCGAGGCCGGCAAGGTGCAGTGCCTGCTCAAGCCCCGGTCACTCGGCAACGACCCCCGCCTGCCGCTCCTCGACCCCGAGCCCAACCCCATCGGCCCGTACAAGGTCTGCCGCCAGCGCAGCGTCACCATGGCCCCAGCCGAAGGCGCCAAGCACTGGCAGCCCCTGAACTACGGCACTCCCGAATGGCAGAAGATCTACTTCCGCCTGCGCAACAGCGTCGAGGGCTACAACGGCTTCGCGAAGAACCCTCTGGCCGAGGCCATCGAGCAAGCCGGCAGCCGCCGCATCCGGGGCATCGCTGCCCAGACGGTTCTCCTGGTCTTCCAGCTCGCCCACGCCAACCAACGGAAGATCAGAACTGGCTCGCGACACTCGCCCTCGACGGACAACGCCCACGCAAACGCACCCATCACCGGCGGAAGACCAAACCCCTCGGCACCCGGACACCGACCGGATACCTGGCAGCAAGGAGCTGAAGCTGCAGCCACCTCACCATCTGTAATCACCCCGAGCCCGGCCGGAGAACGTCTCCGGCCGGGCTTCGCTGCGCTGACTAGGCCTGATAGCGCCGGAAAACGCATCGATCAGGCCATGCAGGCCCTCAACCGTCCGTGACCGTCACTTGACAAAGCGAAACGGGCCTCTCCAGGTGACTTTCGTCACCTGGAGAGGCCCGTTTCGTCGGTACCTCATTGTGCGCGAGGGGGGAGTTGAACCCCCACGCCCTTTCGGGCACTGGAACCTGAATCCAGCGCGTCTGCCTATTCCGCCACCCGCGCATGGGTGATGTCGTCCGATTCTCCCGCTGTCCCCGACCGCTCGGGCCGGTGGTGCGGGAGCGCCTTCCGACATGCAGAAGATTAGCACGCCGGACAGGGTGGATTCACACGCCTTTCCAGGGCCCCGAGGGCCCGGGCACCCCCCTCTTGCGGGACACTGTCACCGGGCCGCCCCTACGATCCCGTGTGAGCGGCGACACTCGACAGCAGGCGCACAGAGTGGAACCAGCCGTGTTTGCAGCTCGTGGATACGATCAGTAGGCAGTACGAGGACGAGCGTGCGGCACGCATCAAGGAAGGGAGGTGCCCAGTGGGAGTGATGAAGCGCTTCGAGCAGCGTCTCGAGGGTCTCGTGAACGGCACCTTCGCCAAGGTGTTCAAATCCGAGGTGCAGCCCGTCGAGATCGCCGGCGCCCTCCAGCGCGAGTGCGACAACAACGCGACGATCTGGAACCGCGAGCGGACGGTCGTGCCCAACGACTTCATCGTCGAGCTGAGCACGCCCGACTTCGACCGTCTGAGCCCCTACTCCGGCCAGCTCGGCGACGAGCTCTCCGGCATGGTCCGCGACTACGCCAAGCAGCAGCGCTACACCTTCATGGGCTCCATCCGGGTCCACCTCGAGAAGGCCGACGACCTCGACACCGGCCTCTACCGGGTCCGCAGCCGCACCCTCGCCTCCAGCGAGTCGCAGGCACCGCAGGGCCGCGGCCCCGCCGCGCCCGCACCGCACCCCGGCGGCTATCCGGCCCAGCCGGCCGGCCCGCCCCCCATGCCCTCCGCGCCGCCGCCCGGCCCCGTCGCCCCGGTGACGCGGCTGCCCGGCACGGGTCCGATGCCGGGGGCGCAGACCCGCCGCTGGATCGAGATCAACGGCACCAGGCACCAGATCACCCGGCCGACCCTGGTGCTGGGCCGCAGCACCGAGGCCGACGTACGCGTCGACGACCCCGGAGTCTCCCGCCGGCACTGCGAAATCAGGACCGGAACGCCCTCGACGATCCAGGACCTCGGGTCGACGAACGGCATCGTGGTGGACGGACAGCACACAACCCGCGCTACGCTCCGCGACGGCTCGCGGATCGTCGTGGGCAGTACCACCATCGTTTTCCGGCAAGCCGAAGGGTGAAGCGGGGGCAATGTCAGAGCTGACCCTGACGGTCATGCGGCTGGGCTTTCTCGCCGTATTGTGGCTGTTCGTCATCGTGGCCGTACAGGTCATTCGAAGTGATCTCTTCGGAACCCGCGTCACGCAGCGCGCGGGCCGCCGTGGAGCCGACCAGAGCGGCCGCCAGCAGCAGCCGCAGCAACAGCGCCAGCAAGCCGCCGGAGGGCGCGGCGGCGGGCGCCAGCGGCGCGGCGCGCCGACCAAACTCGTGGTCTCCGAGGGCACGCTGACCGGCACCACGGTCGCGCTCCAGGGGCAGACCATCAGCCTCGGCCGGGCACACGACTCGACGATCGTGCTCGACGACGACTACGCCTCCAGCCGGCATGCCAGGATCTATCCGGACCGGGACGGCCAGTGGATCGTCGAGGACCTCGGTTCCACCAACGGGACCTACCTCGAACGGACCCGGCTCACCACCCCGACCCCGATCCCGCTGGGTGCACCGATCCGCATCGGCAAGACCGTCATCGAGCTGCGGAAGTAGTACGACAATGAGCGAGCGGAGTGAGCGCGCCGCGGCGGCCCCGGCCGTCGTCACCGTCCCGGCAGGGGACTCGGGCGCGCTCCCGACCGGAGGGTGGGCACCGTGCGGATGTACCCGGAGCCGACGGGCGAGGTGCGCATGAGTCTGTCGCTGCGCTTCGCCGCCGGATCGCACAAAGGCATGATCCGGGAGGGCAACGAGGACTCCGGCTACGCCGGCCCCCGTCTTCTCGCCATCGCCGACGGCATGGGCGGGCAGGCGGCCGGCGAGGTCGCCAGCTCGGAGGTGATCTCCACCCTCGTCGAGCTCGACGACGACGTGCCCGGCTCCGACATCCTCACCTCGCTCGGCTCAGCCGTGCAGCGCGCCAACGACCAGCTGCGCGTGATGGTCGAGGAGGACCCCCAGCTGGAGGGCATGGGCACCACGCTCACCGCGCTCCTGTGGACCGGCCGGCGGCTCGGCCTGGTGCACGTCGGCGACTCCCGGGCGTATCTGCTCCGGGACGGCGTCCTCAGCCAGATCACCCAGGACCACACCTGGGTGCAGCGGCTCGTCGACGAGGGCCGGATCACCGAGGAGGAGGCCACCACCCACCCGCAGCGCTCGCTGCTGATGCGCGCGCTGGGCAGTGGCGACCGGGTCGAGCCCGACCTCTCCATCCGCGAGGTCCGGGCCGGCGACCGCTACCTCATCTGCTCGGACGGGCTGTCCGGCGTCGTCAGCCACCAGACGATGGAGGACACCCTCGCCGGCTACCAGGGCCCGCACGAGACCGTGCAGGAGCTCATCCAGCTCGCGCTGCGCGGCGGCGGCCCGGACAACATCACCTGCATCGTCGCCGACGTCCTCGACGTGGACGGCAACGACACCCTGGCCGGCCAGCTCAACGACACCCCCGTGGTGGTCGGCGCCGTGGCCGAGAACCAGACGCAGCTCGGCGACAACGGCGCCATGCAGACCCCGGCGGGCCGCGCGGCCGAGCTCGGCCGGACCGTACCGGCGCAGGGCCAGAACCCGGGCCCGGAGGCCGGCGGCTTCGGCCCGCCCGGCAGCGGGGACCCGGCCATGGGCGCCCGCTCCGAGGGCGGCTACGGCCCGTACGCCGACGAGGACCTGGTGAAGCCCCGGCGCGGCAGGTGGATCAAGAGATCCCTGGGCGTCGTGCTGGTCCTCGGCGTCGTCGGCGCCGGGCTCTACGCGGGCCACCGCTGGACCCAGACCCAGTACTACGTGGGCACTCAGGCCGAGCATGTCGCGCTCTACCGGGGCATCAGCCAGGACCTGGCGTGGATCAGCCTCAACGAGGTCCACGAGGACCACCCCGAGATCGAACTCAAGTACCTCCCGGCCTACCAGCGCAACCAGGTCAAGGAGACCATCGCGGTCGGCAGCCTCGGCCAGGCCCGCGACAAGGTCGAGGAGCTCGGCAAGCAGGCCACCGCCTGCCAGAAGCACGCCCAGCGGCAGGCCGCCGAGCGCGAACTGGCCGAGCAGCGCAAGAAGGCCGACGACCAGCAGGGCGAGCCCGGGAGTGCGGGCGACGGCCGCGACGCCGGCCGGGCCGCCGTTCCGTCGCCCGGTCCCAGCCTGTCGGAAGAAGAGCAGCGGCTGGCCAAGCAGTGCGACAGCACGCAGCCGTAAGGGGTCAGCCATGAGCAGTTCCGCCAATACGACCACCATCGGCCCGATGGGAGCACCGAGCCGGCGCAACACCGAACTCTCGCTGCTCGTGTTCGCCGTACTCATCCCCGTCTTCGCCTACATCAACGTGGGCCTGGCGAAGGAGGGCACCGTCCCCGCCGGCGTGCTCGGCTACGCCGGGGGCCTCGGGCTGCTCGCGGGCATCGCCCACCTCATGGTGCGCAAGTTCGCCCCGTACGCCGACCCGCTGATGCTGCCGATCTGCACCCTGCTCAACGGGCTCGGACTGGTGCTCATCTGGCGGCTCGACCAGGAGCCGACCATCACCACGCCGCAGCTCGGCGGCGAGATGGCCCCCGGCCAGCTGATGTGGTCGACGCTCGGCGTCGCCCTCTTCCTGGCCGTGCTGGTCTTCCTCAAGGACCACCGGGTGCTGCAGCGCTACACCTACATCTCCATGGTGGTGGCGCTGGTCCTGCTGATCCTGCCGATGTTCTTCCCCGGGGTGAACGGCGCGAAGATCTGGGTGACCATCCCGGGCGTCGGATCCCTCCAGCCGGGCGAGTTCGCCAAGATCATCATCGCGGTGTTCTTCGCCGGCTACCTGATGGTCAAGCGGGACGCGCTCGCGCTCGCCAGCCGCCGCTTCATGGGGCTCTACCTGCCCCGCGGCCGTGACCTCGGGCCCATTCTCGTCATCTGGGCGCTCAGCCTGATGATCCTGGTCTTCGAGACCGACCTGGGCACCTCGCTGCTCTTCTTCGGCCTCTTCGTGATCATGCTGTACGTCGCCACCGAGCGCACCAGCTGGGTCGTCTTCGGCCTCACCCTGAGCGCCGCCGGCGCCGTCGCCGTCGCCTCCTTCGCCACCCACGTCCAGAGCCGCGTCGACAACTGGCTCAACCCGCTCGCGCTCCAGGACGGCGGCGTCACCGAGACCGCCCAGGCCATGTACAGCTTCGGCGCCGGCGGCATCCTCGGCTCCGGCCTCGGCCAGGGCTACTCCCGGCTCATCGGCGGTATCGCCCCCAAGAGCGACTACATCCTCGCCACCGTCGGCGAGGAGCTCGGCCTGACCGGCCTGATGGCCATCGTCGTGCTCTACGCGCTGCTCATCGAGCGCGGGCTGCGTACGGCCCTCGCCGCCCGTGACCCATTCGGCAAGCTCCTCGCGGTCGGGCTGGCCGGCGCCTTCTCCCTCCAGGTCTTCGTCGTCGCCGGCGGCGTCACCGGCCTGATCCCGCTCACCGGCATGACCATGCCGTTCCTGGCCCAGGGCGGCTCCTCGGTGATCGCGAACTGGGCGCTGGTCGCGATCCTGCTGAGAATCAGCGACACCGCACGCCGCCCGGCCCCCGCACCGGCACCGTCCACCGACGCCGAGATGACCCAGGTGGTCCGACCGTGAACAAGCCACTCCGCCGGGTTGCGATCTTCTGCGCCCTGCTCATGCTCGCCCTGCTGGTCCGCGTCAACTGGGTCCAGTTCGTCCAGGCCGAGGAGCTCCAGAGCGACCAGCACAACCGCCGTGTCGCGATCGAGCGCTACAGCGTGCCGCGCGGCAACATCATCGTCGACGGCAAGGCCGTCACCGGCTCCACGACCACCGACAGCGGCGACTTCAAGTACAAGCGGACGTACAAGAACGGCGAGCTCTGGGCGCCGGTCACCGGCTACGCCTCGCAGGCGTACGGGGCCGACAAGCTGGAGAACCTCTACGACGAGATCCTGACCGGCAACGACGACCGGCTCTTTTTCAACCGCACCATCGACATGCTCACCGGCAAGGAGCAGACCGGCGGCCAGGTCGTCACCACGCTCAGCCGGGAGGCGCAGAAAGCCGCCTTCGAGGGGCTCGGGAGCAAGAAGGGCGCCGTCGCCGCCATCGACCCGAGCACCGGCGCCATCCTGGCCCTCGCCAGCACCCCGAGCTACGACCCGTCCTCCATCGCCGGCATGACCGACGAGGACGCGGAGACGTACCAGAAGCTCCTGAAGGACCCGGACAAGCCGATGAACAACCGGCCGCTCCGCGAGACCTTCTTCCCCGGCTCCACCTTCAAGGTCGTCACCGCCGCCGCGGCCCTGGAGCACGGCCTCATCGACGACATCGACGCGAAGACCAAGACCCCGCAGCCGTACCTGCTGCCCAACACCAATACCGAGCTGAAGAACGACGGCCCCCACCCCACCTGTGAGAACGGCTCGCTCCGCGAGGCGCTGCGGGTGTCCTGCAACACCGTCTTCGGCAAGCTCGGTGCCGACCTCGGCCGGGAGAAGCTCGTCGAGACGGCCGAGAAGTTCGGCTTCAACAACGGCGAGATCGACACCCCGGTCCGGGCCGGCCGCAGCAATGTCTCCACCGAGATGGACAAGCCGCAGACCGCGCTGTCCGCCATCGGCCAGTTCGAGACCTCCTCCACCCCCCTGCAGATGGCGATGGTCACCTCGGCGATCGCCAACGACGGCAAGCTGATGAAGCCGTACATGGTCGACGAGCTGCGCGCGCCGAATCTGAACGTGATCGAGCAGACCAACCCGGAGGAGATGAGCCGTCCCCTCCAGCCGGAGAACGCGCAGAAGCTCCAGCAGATGATGGAGACGGTGGTCGAGAAGGGCACCGGCACCCGGGCGCAGATCCCCGGGGTCACCGTCGGCGGCAAGACCGGCACCGCCCAGCGCGGCGTCGACAACAGCGAGAACCCGTACGCCTGGTTCATCTCGTACGCGAAGGACCAGAACGGCTCGCCGGTCGCCGTGGCCGTCGTCGTCGAGGACTCGGACGCCGACCGCGGTGACATCAGCGGTGGCGGGCTCGCCGCCCCCATCGCCAAGAGCGTCATGCAGGCGGTACTGGACGGGAACAAGTGACCTCGGACACGCCATGAGCCGAACCGCCCGCCCAGTCGTACCGGTCGTGTATCAGGTCATGGCCGCGCCGGAGTCGCGCAGGACGCGCCGGGTACGGTATGCCCGGACAGCACACCGCCGAACCCCACACCGGTGCGGTCGGGAATGACGGAGAGGGCTGGAGAAGCTATGGAAGAGCCGCGTCGCCTCGGCGGCCGGTACGAGCTGGGCTCGGTGCTCGGCCGCGGTGGCATGGCTGAGGTACACCTCGCCCATGACACCCGGCTCGGCCGCACCGTCGCTGTGAAGACACTCCGGGTGGACCTCGCCCGCGACCCGTCGTTCCAAGCCCGGTTCCGCCGTGAGGCCCAGTCGGCCGCCTCCCTGAACCACCCGTCCATCGTCGCGGTCTACGACACCGGCGAGGACTACGTGGACGGGGTCTCCATCCCGTACATCGTGATGGAGTACGTCGACGGGTCGACGCTGCGCGAGCTGCTGCACTCCGGGCGCAAGCTGCTTCCCGAGCGCTCGATGGAGATGACCACCGGCGTCCTCCAGGCCCTGGAGTACTCCCACCGCGCCGGCATCGTGCACCGCGACATCAAGCCCGCGAACGTCATGCTGACCCGCACCGGCCAGGTCAAGGTCATGGACTTCGGCATCGCGCGGGCCATGGGCGACTCCGGCATGACCATGACGCAGACCGCGGCCGTCATCGGCACCGCCCAGTACCTCTCCCCGGAGCAGGCCAAGGGCGAGCAGGTCGACGCGCGCTCGGACCTCTACTCCACGGGCTGTCTGCTCTACGAGCTGCTGACCGTCCGGCCGCCGTTCGTCGGCGACTCGCCGGTGGCCGTCGCGTACCAGCACGTGCGCGAGGAGCCGCAGCCGCCGAGCACCTACGACCCCGAGATCACGCCCGACATGGACGCCATCGTCCTCAAGGCGCTGGCCAAGGACCCCGACTACCGCTACCAGTCCGCCGACGAGATGCGGGCCGACATCGAGGCCGCCCTCGACGGCCAGCCCGTCGCGGCCACCGCCGCGCTCGGCGGTGTCTACGCCGG
>DOWQ01000016.1:8441-11107 GCA_003519485.1 Streptomyces sp.
GAAGAGCAGCACGTCGACGATCCTGCTGGTCGTCGCGGGCCTGCTGGTCCTCATCGGCGCCATCTTCATCGGCCGGGTGCTCTTCGGCGACAACACCGACGACGATGTCCCCGTGCCGAATCTGGTCGGGCAGAGCTTCCAGGAAGCCCAGAAGCGGGCGGACAACGTCGACCTCAAGGCAGTCAAGGGCGGCACGGAGACCTGCGAGAGCGGTGAGAAGAACTCCGTCATCAAGCAGTCGCCGAAGCCGGAAGTCCAGGTTCCGCGGAACGACACCGTCACCGTCACCCTCTGCTCCGGCCCCGAACTGATCTCGATCCCGGATGTCATCGGGGCGTCGTTCGACGAGGCCGAGTCCAACCTCGAGGACAAGGGCTTCGAGAACATCCAGCGCAAGGACGTCGTCTCCGAGCGCACCCCGGGCACCGTGATCAAGCAGTCCCCGGATGCGAAGAGCAAGCGGGCGAAGGACGTCACGATCACCCTCTCGGTCGCCAAGGAAGCGGACAAGACCACCGTCCCGGACGTGACCGGCAAGGATGTCGAGGAGGCCAAGCAGCAGCTCGAGGCCCTCGACCTGGTCGTCACCACCCAGGACACGCCGCGCGACGACGTTCCCGAGAACCAGGTCGTCGCCCAGACGCCGGCCGGCGACGAGCAGGTGAAGCCGGGCTCGACCGTCACCCTCACCATCGCCAAGCCGGTGGCGAAGTTCCCCATGCCTGAGGTGCGCGGCCAGCAGCTCAAGGACGCCAAGAAGGTGCTCCAGGACGCCGGGCTCACCATCGGGGCCATCACCGGCCCGCAGAACGACAAGGCCGTCGTCGCGGGCACCGACCCGCCGTCGGGCCAGGAGGTCAAGAAGGGCGACAGCGTCACCCTGATGACCATGCCCGGTGAGGGCGGCAACGGGGGCAACGGCGGGGACGGCGGCGGGGACGGCGGCGGCGACAACGGCGGCTTCTTCGGCGGGGTCAACGGCCGCGGCGAGGACTGACCGGACGGCGTACGGCCGGCACGGCGAGTGCCGGGCCGCTGCCGACGGCCCGGCACGGCCGGTGAGCGCCGCACGGACGGACGCCTGACGGCAGCGCAGCAGTACGGAGAGGCCCGGCAGCCCCGAGGGGGTGCCGGCCTCTCAGCGCGCGTATGCGGGCGGGTGCGGGCGGCGGGCCACTCGGCGGGGCCGGGGGCCTGCCTGCTTCACCGCCGCCTGCCGGCCCGGACGAGTACGGTCAGCCGCGCGGTCACCGCAGTTCCTTCGGCGGCGTACGGGCCGCGTCCACCTTCTCCGTACGCTCCAGCTCCGCCCAGACGATGTACCGGTAGTCCGAGGTGTAGACCGGCGTGCAGGTCGTCAGGGTGAGATAGCGGCCGGCCTTCTTCTTCCCCGACTCCTCCGGGACGGCGTCGAGCACGTCCACGTTGAACTTCGAGGTCTCCGGCAGCTTCGCGTAGACCTTGTAGACGTACCAGGTGTCCCGCGTCTCGAAGACGACCGGATCACCCTCGCCGATCCGGTGGATGTTGTGGAACTTCGCGCCGTGCCCGTCGCGGTGCGCGGCGAGTGAAAAGTTGCCGGACTTCTTCCACGGCAGTGCGGCCTTCACCGGCTCCGTGTAGTAGCCCGCGGCCCCGTCGTTGAGCTTCTCGGGCTCGGTCCCCTCGGTGACCAGGATCTCGTCCGTGCCCATGGCCGGTACGTGCAGGAAGCCGATGCCGTCGCCGGTGTCGAGCTCACCCGGCCCGCCCGCCCAGCGGTCCCGGATCTGGTCGCTCTTCTGGCCCGCCGCGCGGTCGGCCAGCACGTTCGTCCACCACAGCGAGTAGGCCACGAAGAGCGCGAGCACGAGCCCCGCGGTGATCAGCAGCTCGCCGAGAAAGCTGACGGTGGCGGCGAACCGGCGGCCGCGAGCCCGCCGCCGCGGCGGGAGCGGTGCCCGCGGCGCACCGGTCCGCTGATCGTTCTCGGTCCTCGCTGCCACCGCACCCGCCCCGTCGTTCGTTCCGCCCGGTCCGCCCCGCCGTCACCCGACGAGCGCGTCCGGCTTGCCCTCGCTGCGCGGCCGCTCGTCGACCATTTTGCCCCAGACGATCATCCGGTACGTACTGGTGAACTCCGGGGTACAGGTCGTCAGCGTGACGTAACGGCCGGGGTCGGTGAAGCCCGACTGCGCCGGCACCGGGTCGATCACTTCGATGTCGGACGGCGCGGTCTGCGGCAGGATGCTCGCCATCTCGTACGTGTAGTAGGTGCTCCGCGTCTCGACGATGATCTCGTCGCCCGGATTGAGCTTGTTGATGTAACGGAACGGCTCGCCGTGCGTGTTGCGGTGCCCCGCGACCGCGAAGTTGCCCTTGTCGTCCCAGGGCATCGCGGTCTGCAGCTTCCCGTCGGCGTAGTGCCCGGCCATGCCGCGGTCCAGCACCTTCTGCTTGTCGATGCCCTCNNTTGTCGCCGCCGGTGTCCCACTTCTCCTGGAGGTTGCTCGCGGCGCCGCCCGCGTGCTGGTTGGCGAGGATGTTCGTCCACCACAGCTGGTAGGTGACGAACAGCAGCATCAGTACGCCGGTCGTGATGAACATCTCACCGATCACGCGGCTCGCGATCACGCCGGGACTGTCCTTGCGCGCCCGGGCCAGCCTGCGTGCCTCCAGCCGGGAGC
>DOWQ01000071.1 GCA_003519485.1 Streptomyces sp.
CGGCCGGCCCCCCGATACCGGCCGGAGCCGCGGCCCCGGCGGTCTCCCCGATGCCGGCCGTGTCGGCCGACGGCTCGTCGAACTGGGTGCGGTACAGCTTCTCGTAGCGGCCGCCCACCGCGAGCAGCTCCTCGTGCGTGCCGCGCTCCACGATCCGCCCGTCCTCGATCACCAGGATCAGATCGGCGGCCCGTACGGTGGACAGCCGGTGCGCGATCACGATCGCCGTCCGCCCTGCCAGCGCCTCGCCGAGCGCCTCCTGCACGGCCGCCTCGGACGTGGAGTCCAGGTGCGCGGTGGCCTCGTCCAGGACGACCACCCGCTGCCGGGCGAGCAGCAGCCTGGCGATCGTCAGCCGTTGCCGCTCGCCGCCGGAGAGCCGGTAGCCGCGCTCGCCGACGACGGTGTCCAGGCCGTCGGGCAGTCCCGCGACGAGCCCGTCCAGCCGGGACCGGCGCAGCACCTCCCACAGCTCCTCCTCGGTGGCCTCCGGCCGCGCCAGCAGCAGATTCGCCCGCACCGACTCGTGGAAGAGATGGCCGTCCTGGGTGACCAGGCCGAGGGTCTCGCGCACCGACTCCGCCGACAGGTCCCGTACGTCCACGCCGGCCAGCCGTACGGCCCCGCCGTCCACGTCGTACAGCCGGGGCAGCAGTTGCGCGATGGTGGACTTGCCGGCGCCCGAGGAGCCGACCAGCGCCACCATCCGGCCCGGCTCGGCGCGGAACGACACGTCGTGCAGCACCTCGGTGCCGCCCCGGCTGTCGAGGGTCGCCACCTCCTCCAGCGAGGCGAGCGACACCTTGTCGGCGGACGGGTAGCCGAAGCGCACCGCGTCGAACTCGACGGACACCGGGCCGTCCGGCAGCCGTACGGCGTCCGGCTTCTCCTCGATCAGTGGCTTGAGATCCAGCACCTCGAAGACCCGTTCGAAGCTCACCAGCGCGCTCATCACCTCGACGCGGGCGCTGGCCAGGGCGGTCAGCGGCGCGTACAGCCGGGTGAGGAGCAGGGCCAGGGCGACGACGGCGCCCGGCTCCAGGCTGCCGCGCAGCGCGTAGGAGCCGCCGAGCCCGTAGACCAGGGCGAGCGCGAGGGCCGAGACCAGGGTGAGCGCGGTGATGAACACGGTCTGCGTCATCGCCGTCCGTACGCCGATGTCCCGCACCCGCCGCGCCCGGGCGGCGAACTCGGCCGATTCCTCCGCCGGCCGGCCGAAGAGCTTCACCAGGGTCGCGCCGGGCGCCGAGAAGCGCTCCGTCATCTGGGTGCTCATCAGCGCGTTGTGGTGCGCCGCCTCGCGCTCCAGCCGCGCCAGCCGGCTGCCCATCCGGCGCGCGGGCAGGACGAACACCGGCAGCAGGAGCAGCGCGAGCAGCGTGATCTGCCAGGAGAGGCCGATCATCACGACCAGGGTGAGGACCAGCGTCACGAGGTTGCCGGCCACTCCGGAGAGGGTGTCGCTGAACGCCCGCTGGGCCCCGATCACGTCGTTGTTGAGCCTGCTGACCAGGGCCCCGGTGCGGGTGCGGGTGAAGAAGGCGACCGGCATCCGCTGCACGTGGTCGAAGACGGCGGTCCGCAGGTCGAGGATCAGGCCCTCGCCGATGCTCGACGACATCCAGCGCGTCAGCAGTCCGAGCGCGGCCTCGGCCACCGCGATGACGGCGATGAGGGCCGCCAGGCCGGTGATGGTGCCGAGGGCGGCCCGGTCCACGATCGCGTCGACGACCCGCCCGGCGAGCACCGGGGTCGCGACGGTCAACCCCGCCATCGCGACGCTGAGCAGCAGGAACCGCGTCAGCCGGGCCCGGTGCGGGCGGGCGAAGGCGGCGATGCGGCGCAGGGTGGCGCGGGAGAAGGGACGCCGGTCGTCCTTGGCGTTCATTGCATGGTGGAGTGACATCCACGCGGTGACTTCCATGTCCATGCCGCCACGCTAGGAACTCGACCAAGGTTGAGGTCAAGGGCCGCGCACGCACCGCTGCCCCGCCGGCCATGAGGGCGGCGGGGCAGCGAGGTGGATGAATCAGGTGATATTGAGCGTGGCGGGGTCGCCGCCGAGGCGCTCCCCGGTGTCCAGCGCGGCGAAGGCCGCCATGTCGGCCGCGTCCAGCTCAAAGCCGAACACGTCGATGTTCTCCTTGATCCGGGACGGCGTCACGGACTTCGGGATCACGACGTTGCCGAGGGTGAGATGCCAGCGCAGCACGACCTGCGCCGGCGTACGGCCGTGCTTCTCGGCGAGCTGCCCGACGACCGGGGCGTCGAGCAGGCCCTTGCCCTGGCCCAGCGGCGACCAGGCCTCGGTGGCGATGCCGTGCTCCGCGTGGAAGGCGCGGGAGGCGGCCTGCTGGAACCACGGGTGCAGCTCGATCTGGTTGACCGCCGGGACCACGGAGGTCTCGGCCAGCAGCCGGGTCAGATGCTCGGGGAGGAAGTTGGACACGCCGATGGCCCTGGCGCGGCCGTCCGCGAGGAGCTTCTCCAGGGCCTTGTACGTGTCGACGTAGTTGTCGCGCAGCGGGAGCGGCCAGTGGATCAGGTACAGATCGATGTGATCGAGCCCGAGCTCCTCCAGCGAGGCGTCGAAGGCGCGCAGCGTCGCGTCGTAACCGTGGTCGCTGTTCCAGACCTTGGTCGTGACGAAGAGTTCGTCACGGGCGACGCCGGACCGGGCGAGGGCCTCGCCGGTGCCCCTCTCGTTGCCGTAGATCGCGGCGGTGTCGATGCTGCGGTAGCCGGCGTCGAGGGCGGTGCTCACCGCGCTCGTCGCCTCTTCGTCGGGAACCTGCCAGACGCCGAAGCCGAGCTGCGGCATCCGGACGCCGTTGTTGAGAGTGAGGGTGGGGACCTGGCTCACGGGCAGTCGGTCCTAACAGTCGTGGGGCGGATACGTCCCATGGTGAACGATCACCGCAGGCGCCGCATTCCCGGTACGGCCGGGAGGGGGCGGCGACGGGGCCCGGCGCCGGGGGACGGCGGGTCAGGCCCGGTAGAGGGCGTCGACCTCGGTGATGTACACGTTCTCGATCGCCTTGCGCTTCAGCTTGAGCGAGGGCGTGAGCAGACCGTGCTCCTCGAGGAACTGGCCGGCGAGTATCCGGAAGGTCCGGATCGACTCGGCCTGCGAGACGGTGGTGTTGGCGGCGACGACGGCGCGCCGGATTTCGGTCTCCAGGTCCGCGTCGTGCACCAGGTCGGCCGGCTCGAGATCCGGCTTCCCCCGCATCCGCAGCCAGTGCGTCACCGCGTCCGGGTCGAGGGTGACCAGCGCGGCGATGTACGGCCGGTTGTTGCCGACGACGATGCACTGGGCGACCAGCGGGTGAAGCCGTACGCGTTCCTCGAGCGGCGCGGGCGACACGCTCTTGCCGCTCGACGTCACCAGGATCTCCTTCTTCCGGCCGGTGATCGTCAGATAGCCGTCCTCGTCGAGCGAGCCGAGGTCCCCGGTGGCCAGCCAGCCGTCGCGCAGCGTCTGGGCCGTCGACTTGGGCTCGTTGAGGTAGCCGTTGAAGATGTGCTCGCCGTACAGCCAGATCTCGCCGTCCTCGGCGATGTGTACGGCGCTGCCCGGGATCGGCAGGCCGACGGTGCCGTAGCGGGTGCGCTCCGGCGGATTGGCGGTGGCCGCTCCGGTCGACTCCGTCAGGCCGTAGCCCTCGTAGATCGTCACCCCGGCGCCCGCGAAGAACAGGCCGAGCTTGCGCTCCATGCCCGAGCCGCCCGACATCGCGTGCCGCAGGCGGCCGCCCATCGCCTCCCGCATCTTGCCGTAGACCAGCCGGTCGAAGAGCTGGTGCTGCATCCGCAGCCCGGTGCCCGGCCCGGAGTCGGTGCCGAAGGCCTGGTGCTCCCACGCCTCCGCGTACCGCACCGCCACCTCGACGGCCTTGTCGAAGGGCTTGACCTTGCCGGCCGCCTCCGCCTTGCGCCGCGCCGCGTGGAAGATCTTCTCGAAGATGTACGGCACGGCGAGGATGAACGTCGGCCGGAAGGCGGCCAGGTCCGGAAGCAGCGCGCTCGCCGTCATGCTCGGCTGGTGGCCCAGCTTGACCCGGCCCCGGATCGCCGCGACCTCCACCATCCGGCCGAAGACGTGCGAGATCGGCAGGAAGAGCAGCGTGCAGGGCTCCTCGCCCGGCTTGGAGCGGAACACCGGCTCCCAGCGCGCGACGAGGGTGTCCGTCTCGAACATGAAGTTGGCGTGCGTGAGCACGCAGCCCTTGGGGCGGCCGGTGGTGCCGGAGGTG
>DOWQ01000228.1 GCA_003519485.1 Streptomyces sp.
GCGACGGCGCTCCGGTACGGCGTGCCGCTGGCCGTGCTGCCGGGCGGCACGTTCAACCACTTCGCGGTCGACCTCGGCGTGGAGAGCGTGCCGGACGCGTGCGTGGCGGTGGCGAGGGGCAGCGCCGTGCGGGTCGACCTCGGTCGGCTGACGCCGGGCGGCGGGCCGGGCGCGCTGCGCGAGCCGGTGTACTTCCTCAACACCTTCAGCATCGGCTCGTACCCCGAGCTGGTGCGGCTGCGGGAGCACTGGTCGCCGAGGATCGGCGGGCCGGCGGCGACCCTGCTGGGCGTGGCGCACGTGCTCCGCACCTCCCGGCCGGTGACCGCCGAGGTGAACGGCAGCCGGCGCTCGCTGTGGCTGCTGTTCGCCGGCAACGGCGCCTACCGCAGCGTGGGCGTCGCGCCGGTCCGCCGCTACGACCTGGCCGACGGGCTGCTGGACGTACGGATCGCGCACGGCGGCCGGTTCGCCCGCACCCGGCTGCTCGCGGCGGCCCTCACCGGCGCGCTGCGGCGGTCGCCCTTCTACGCGGCCACCCGCCCGCGGCGGCTGCTGGTGTCGGGGCTGCCGACCGGCACCCACATGGCGTGCGACGGCGAGGTGACGCCCGCTCCCCCGTCCTTCCTGATCGACAAGATGGAGGAGGCGCTGATCGTCTACCGGGCCGTCCCGGACTGACACCCGGAGCCCGGTCCGGCAGCAGCGGGGCGGGAACGCGGGCATGCCGGGCGTGCTGGCGCGCCGGACATGCTGACCACATGGTGATACGACTCTCTCGCCATGCGAGACCAGGCCGCTAAGCTGCTGATCTCGCTCCGCCGTTGACAGACCGTAGAGAGGGCCACGCCACCATGCCGGAACACACCACCGCACCGGACCGGGACCGGGCCTCGGCCGCCGTCTACACCCACGGCCACCACGAGTCGGTGCTCCGCTCGCACACCTGGCGTACGGCCGGCAACTCGGCGGCCTACCTGCTGGATGAGCTGCGCCCCGGCCTGACCGTCCTCGACGTGGGCTGCGGCCCCGGCACCATCACCGCCGACCTGGCCGAACTGGTCGCCCCCGGCCGGGTCACCGCGGTCGACGCGGCACCGGCCATCCTCGGCCAGGCCCGGTCGGTGACCGCCGAACGCGGCCTGGACACGGTCGATTTCGCCGTCGCCGACATCCAGGCCCTGGACTTCCCCGACGACTCCTTCGACGTGGTGCACGCCCACCAGGTGCTCCAGCACGTCGGCGACCCGGTGACGGCGCTGCGCGAGATGCGCCGGGTCTGCCGCCCGGGCGGCACGGTCGCCGCGCGGGACGCCGACTACGCGGCGATGGCCTGGTATCCGGAACTGCCCGCGCTCGACGACTGGCTGGCGCTCTACCGCCGGGTCGCCCGGGCAGGCGGCGGCGAGCCGGACGCCGGCCGGCGGCTGTCGGCCTGGGCCCGCCGGGCCGGTCTCACCGGCGTCACCCCGTCCGCGTCGGTCTGGTGCTACGCCACCCCCGATGAACGCGCGTGGTGGAGCGGGCTGTGGGCCGACCGCACGGTCGCCTCGGCGTACGCCCGCCGCGCGGTGGACGGCGGCCACGCAACCGAGGCCGAGCTGCGCCGGATCGCCGACGGCTGGCACGAGTGGGGAGCCTCCGAGGACGGCTGGTTCACCGTGCTGCACGGCGAGATCCGCTGCCGTTAGGCTCAACGGCATGGAGATCATAGGAACCTCTCTACGGGTCTGCGTGGACGACCTCGACGCCGCCGTCGGCGTCTACGAACGGCTGACCGGCGCGCGGGCGCAGCGCTTCTCGCGCGGCGGCGTCTCCGTCGCGGCGGTGGGCGCGTTCCTGCTGATGAGCGGCCCGGCGGCGGAGTTGGAGGTGCTGCGGAAGGTCGCCGCGACCATCGCCGTCAAGGATGTGGACGAGGCGCACCGGGTGCTCACCGAGGTGGGCGCGCAGATCATCGCGGGCCCGGTGCCGACGGCGGTGGGGCGCAACCTGCTCGCCCTGCACCCCGACGGCTCGGTCTTCGAGTACGCCGACCGCAACGGGACGGACGGCGCGCCGTAACGCACCGGCTCCGTGGCGTCCGTTGTGCTCCTGTGCTCCGGACCGGTTCGGGGTCCGTGCTCGGCCCGGCCGCTGCGCGTCCGGGCCTGCGGCGGTGCCGGCGCGCCCGTCAGACAGCGGCTTCGGCGCCGATCGTCACGCGTTCCCCCGCGGCGCACCGCACCAGGCGCGCGTCGTGGCCGCGGCGCCCTGCCTCGGCGAGGAAGTCCTCGAGCGGGGAGCGGAAGATTGGGTAGTCGTTGTGGTGAATGGGCAGTGCCCGGCGCGGACCCAGCAGGTCGAGCAGGTCGGCGCCCTGTTCGGCGTCCATGGTGACCACCAGGCCGCCCGGCAGGGTCGTACCGCCGAGGTGCAGGACGGCCAGGTGGATGTCCGATTAGCGCTCGGCGATCTCGCGCAGGCCGTCGTACATCAGGGTGTCGTCGGAGAGGTAGAGGACCAGCCGGATCTCCCCCGGGCCGATGAGCCCCGGGCCGATGGGCCCGGGGAACCGCCTCCGAGGCATCGTCCGACCCGTCGACCGGCGGCATCCGGGTCGGCATGGTCACCCGGCCCGGACGAGACAGCGCCCGGCCGGGCGGACGCCGAGGCAGCAGCTGTCCCCGTGCCGCCTTCCACCCGCCCGGCCGTGCCGAGAGGCCCCAGGGCAAGCCGCCCTTCGAGCGATCCGGCGGCCGCACCGGCCAGGCCCTGGCGGGGCGAAGTACGCGGCTTCGGACCGGCCGGTTCCTGGCGGGCCCCACCGCCCGGATGCCTGAGTCCGCGCGTCTCCGCGCGGCTCAGACCGTCAGTACGATCTTGCCGCGGGTGCGGCCCTCCTGGCTGATCCCGAACGCCTCGGCGGCCTCCGCCAGCGGGAGTTCCTTGTCCACGTTCACGGTCAGCTTCCCGGCGTCGGCCAGCTCGCCGAGCGCGGTGAGCCCGGCGCTGTCCGGCCGTACGAACACGTAGCGGCCGCCCGAGCCCGCGATCCCGGTGTCCACCACGGACACCGCACGCGAGGCGGACTTGACCAGCTC
>DOWQ01000772.1 GCA_003519485.1 Streptomyces sp.
GTTGTACGGGTCGGCGTACGTCTGGGTCATGCCGAGCCGTGAGCCCGCGCGGTCGAGGCCGGCTCGGCCACCGATGTGGTCGAAGAGGGCCGTCGTCGCGTTGTTGTCGCTGTAGCGGATCATCGGGACGATCTTCGACTTCTCCCAGGAGGTGAGCCCGCGGCCGGCCTCCTGCGCCTTGATCATCACGGCGGACATGATCTGCACCTTGACGATGCTGGCAGTCACATTGCGCGACGAGGTCTTGGTGTAGGTCCACGAGCGGCCGGTGCCGGGCAGGCGGACGGCGACGCCGACGGCGCCCGGGCGGGAGCCGAGGTAGCGACGCAGCTCGGACTCGAAGGGGAGCGCGGCCTGTGCGGCGGTCGTCGAGTCGACGCCCCGCGTGGCCTTGGCGACGGAGTCGTCGACGGTCACGGTGAAGGTCAGCGCGCCGGTCACGTCGCCCGTGGGCGCAGCCTTGGCGGCCTGGGCTCGGGGGAGGACCTCGTCGAGCGCCTCGTCGCGCGTGGGCTCCTGCACGGTGCAGGTGGTGCCCGTGCCGCTCGGCGCGACCGCGACCCGGTCGCCGTCGGCATCGGTGCCGGTGAAGCCCGGGCGGCCGACGACCCGGAGCGGTCCGCGCTCGATCTTCGCGGTGCCGCCGTCGGCGAGGTCACCGGTGACGGTCACCGTGTCGGCGCCGATGCCGTCGCAGATGACGTCGAGCTCGACCGGCTGGGGAGCGGTGACGTCCCCCGGCACGGCGGTCGCCGGGGCGGCGGCGAGCGCCACGGAGGTGCTGAGTGCGAGGGCCGTGAGGACGGCGCGGCGGTGCGACATGGTGGATCCCCCTGGGTGGCGGTGCGACGCGGACATCATCCCAGACGCAGGGGGGACGGGCCCGGTTGCGCCGCGCGGTTCAGGGACGGTGTCGCTGGTCCGCGGCGACCGCGTCGCAGAACCGGTCGACGTACCCGGTGAAGGCGTCGAGGTCCTCGTCGCTCCAGTCGGCGAGCAGCTCGCCGAACCAGGCCTCGCGGCGGGCGACGAGGTCGTCGAGCAGGGCCGTGCCCTCCTGCGTGAGGGCCACGAGCTGGGCGCGGCCGTCGTCGGGGTCCGGGACCTTCTCCAGCAGCCCGAGGCCGACGAGGTGGCTCACCTGCCGGCTCACGGTCGAGGCGTCGGAGAGGTTGCGCTCGGCGATGTCGCCCACGCGGCTCGGGGCGTCGCGCACCGCGACGAGCACGGAGTGGTGGCTCGGCTCGACCGAGGGGTGCACGCGTGGAGCGCGGGCACGCGTCGCGTGCAGCATCCGCAGCATCCGGATGACGCTCAGGCTCAGCTGGCGTGGGGTGGTGGGCACCGGTCCTCCTCAGGTCGACGAAGGGGGCCCCGCGCACCGATGCGGGCGCCGGCCCCCTCGTTGCCTAGATTAGAGGGCATGTCGAGCACGTCGAGCACCCCCCGCAGCACCCCCGTCCCCCTGGTGGTCCTGGGGGTCGTGGCGGTCGCGGTGGTCCTCGCCGCGACGGTTTTCGGTGGCGGCGCGGCACCGCTCGAGCTCGGCGACCCCGGTCCCTTCGTGCGCTGGTCGCTGCCGGTGCTGCGGGTCGTCCACGACGCGGCCGCCGCGGTCACCGTCGGTGCCCTCGTGGTCGGTGCCTTCCTCGTGCCGGAGACGACGAGGACGGCCCGGCGCGAGACGCTCGCCCAGCTCGCGGGCGTGGCGGCGATCGTCTGGTTCCTCGCGGGCGTCGGGCGCCTGCTCACCGACTTCGCCTCGCTGGCCGGCATCCCCCTCACCGACCCGGCCTACGTCTCGCAGCTCACCGCCTTCGTCTGGGACCTCGACAGCACCCGCACGGCGGTCATCTCCTCGCTCCTCGTGGCCGTCGTGGCCCTCGCCGCCCCGCTGGCGAGGACGAAGGGGGCCCTGGCCTGGTGCGCCGGCGGCTCGGTCCTGGCGCTGCTGCCCCTCGCCCTGTCCGGGCACTCGTCGGCGAGCCTGGACCACATGAGCGGGGTCAACGCCCTCGCCTTCCACCTCGTCTCGGCGACCGTGTGGGTCGGCGGGCTCGTCGCGCTCCTCGTGGTCCGCCCTTCGCTCGGCTCGCACGTCGCGGTGACGGTCCGTCGGTACTCGAGCATCGCGGCGTGGTGCTTCGTCCTGCTCGTCGGCTCGGGCCTGCTCGCCGCGTGGATCAACATCGGTGAGCTCAGCGGGCTCGCGTCGCGCTACGGGGTCCTCCTCGTCGCCAAGACCGTCGCGGCCGTCGTGCTCGGCGCCCTGGGCTGGTGGCACCGCAGCCGGACCATCGCCGTCCTGGAGGCGGGCGCGGAGGGGGTCGCCCCCTTCGTCCGGCTGGCCGTCGGCGAGGTCGCCGTCATGGCCGCTGCCATGGGTCTGGGCGTTGCGGTGGGCCGCACGCCGACTCCCGGCAGCGCGCCCACCGCTCCGGAGAACGCGATCGTCTACGACCTCAGCGGCTACCCGGACCCGGGGGCGCCGACCGGCTCGAGCTGGCTCACCGCCTGGCAGGTGGACTGGCTGTGGCTGGCCGTCGCGGCCATCGCGATCTTCGTCTACGTGCGCTGGGTCCTGCGGCTGCGCGCCCGCGGTGACCACTGGTCGACGCTGCGCACGCTCAGCTGGGTGGCCGGCTGGCTCGTCTTCGTCTACTTCACCTCGGGGGGGCCGGCCGTCTACGGCAAGCTCCTCTTCTCCTGGCACATGGTCGAGCACATGGGCGTGGCGATGATCGCCCCGCTGCTCATGGTGCCGGGGGCGCCGATCACCTTGGCGCTGCGCGCGCTGCCGGCTCGCAGGGACAAGACCCTCGGTCCCCGGGAGCTCGTCCTCGCGACCGTCCACTCGACCTACCTGCGGGTGCTCGCCAACCCGGCCGTCGCGGCCGCGCTCTTCTTCTTCAGCCTGGCGATCTTCTACTACAGCCCGCTCTTCGAGCTGGCGATGAGCACCCACACGGGCCACGTGCTGATGATGGTGCACTTCCTCGCGACCGGGTACATGTTCACCTGGGTGCTCATCGGCATCGACCCGGGGCCCAGGCGCTGGTCGCCCCTGGCGCTGCTCGTCGTCCTCTTCACGACGATCAGCTTCCACGCCTTCTTCGGCGTGATCCTCACGCAGTCCACGGAGCTGCTCGCGCCGGACTTCTTCGGCCGGCTCAACCTGCCGTGGATGGACGACCCGCTCGGCGACCAGCGCACCGGTGGGGCCATCGCGTGGGGCGTCGGCGAGGCGCCCACGCTCGTGCTCGCCGTCGCGGTCGCCTGGCAGTGGATGCGCAACGACGACAAGGAGACCCGTCGCCGGGACCGCACGGCAGACCGTGACGGCGACGCCGAGCTCGAGGCCTACAACGCGCGACTGGCCGAGCTCGGTCGTCAGGACTGAGCTCGGCCGGTCGGCGCCGTGGGGTGTGGGGTCAGCTGCAGCTGGTCCACTCGGTCTCGTTGCTCTTGGCCGCCCACGTGCTGTTGCCCTTGTAGATGGCGCGGTAGCGGTAGCAGGCGTTGGGCTTCACCGACGTGCTCCACGCGTAGTAGCCGTGGCCGTTGGTCTTGGTGTGACCGGCGTCGAACCAGTAGGTCCCGTAGGCCTGGCGGGCCTGGATGTAGACGTTGGCCGAGCGCAGCGGCCGGATCGAGCTCGACCACAGCTTGGTGAGACGCCCCCTGACCTGGGTGCCTCCGGTGGAGGTCTGGTAGAGCCGCACGCTCGTGCGCACCTTGGTGCCCGGCGTCGCGGTCTGGCGCTCCCAGTTGCTGTGGTCGCCGTCGTACCACGCGTTGCCCTTGTAGACGGCGCGGTAGGTCTTGGAGCGGTCGGGCTTGAGGTCCACGCGGAAGGCGCCGTCCGAGCTGGTCTCGGGACGGGCGATGGTCGTCCACGTGGAGGAGCCGACGTTGCGCGCCTGGAAGACGATGGAGCGGTTGGCGAGCGGTCGGTAGGTGTCGGTCTCGTAGACCTCGCCGCGGGCGACGAGCTTCTCGCCGATGCCGCTCCACAGCGGCTCGACGGTGATCGTCACCGTCGACGAACGCTTGGCGGAGGCCGCGGTCGTGGCCGCCGAGGCCTCGGTCCCGGCGTTCGCGGCGGTGGGGGCGAGCGAGAGGGCGAGGGCGGCCGTGGCGGTCAGGGACATCGCGCGGGTCGGGTGCATGAGGAGCTCCAAGGGTGTGGCGAGTGTGGCTGCTGTGACTCGCGGGGTCACAACCCCGAGTGTGCCCCCTTCCCCGCGTTACGCTGGACCGAAACGCCGAGGAGGGAGGTGCGCGATGGGTGGTGAGGCCGTGTTCTGGATCTTCGTCGTCGTGTTCAGCCTCGTCATGCTGGTCGCCTTCTTCCTCCTCGACCGTCCGCCCCGCAAGCGCAGCATCCCCACCAAGCTCTCGGTCCACACCGATCCTCGTGAGCCGCGTGGCCGTCATGACCCCGCCCCGCGGGTCGACGTCAGAGAAACCGACAGCCGGCTCTGAGCCGGAGACAAGAAGGAGCGCCACATGTACATCGGAGCCGGGATCTTCCTCCTGCTCGTCGGCCTGGTCATCGTCTTCGCCTACAACGGCGACATGACGGTCGTCGGCCTCGACCTCGGGGTCATCGGCTGGATCGCCATCGGTCTGGGCGTCCTCGCCATCATCCTCAGCCTCGTGCTCAACCGCAGTCGTCGCGAGACGGTCGTGCACGACGACCGTCGCTTCTGACGCACCGGGCACAGCCCGAAGGGGGCGCCCCGCCAGCTGGCGGGGCGCCCCCTTCGTCATGTGCCCATCCGGTCAGAAGGCCGACTCCGGCACGTCCATGAGGCTGTTGTCCGTCGCCTCGGCGATGGCCCTCTCGGAGGCCAGGCGCGGCAGGACGTTCTTGGCGAAGAAGCTTGCCGCGGCGATCTTGCCCGTGTAGAAGTCCTTGTCCTTGTCCTCCGCGCCGGCCTCGAGGGCCTCGGTGGCAACGGCGGCCTGGCGCAGCAGCAGCCAGCCGACGACGAGGTCGCCGGCGCCGAGCAGCAGACGCGAGGTGTTCTGGCCGACCTTGTAGATGTTGGTGATGTCCGAGCCCTCCTGCTTGGGGTCGGAGGCCATGAGCGCCTGGAACATCGCGCCGAGGATGCCCTGGACGTTTTCCAGGCCCTGGCCGAGCAGCTCGCGCTCGTGCTTGAGCGCACCGCCCTGCGCGTCGACGTCCTGGGCGAACTCCTGGATCTGCATCGCGAGGTGACCCAGCGCCTGGCCGTTGTCACGCACGATCTTGCGGAAGAAGAAGTCCTGACCCTGGATGGCCGTGGTGCCCTCGTAGAGGGTGTCGATCTTCGCGTCGCGGACGTACTGCTCGATCGGGTACTCCTGCAGGAAGCCGGAGCCACCGAAGGTCTGCAGCGACTCGGTGCCGAGGAGGGTCCAGGCCCGCTCGGAGCCCAGGCCCTTGACGATCGGCAGCAGCAGGTCGTTGACCCGGTTGGCCATCGCGGCGGGGGAGTCGTCGGCGATCTCCTCGACGCCCGTCGCGAGCTGCTCGACGTCGACGGTGTCCTGCTGGCTCGACGTGAGCGTGACGAGCGCCCGCAGGCCCTCGGCGTAGGCCTTCTGCAGCATGAGGCTGCGGCGCACGTCCGGGTGATGGGTGATCGTCACACGCGGCGCGTCCTTGGCGGGCGTCGTCAGGTCGGCGCCCTGGACGCGCTCCTTGGCGTACTCGAGCGCGTTGAGGTAGCCGGTGGAGAGGGTGGCGATGGCCTTGGTGCCGACCATCATCCGGGCGTTCTCGATGACGCGGAACATCTGGGCGATGCCGTCGTGGACGTCGCCGAAGAGGGTGCCGACGGCGGCGTGCTTCTCGCCGAAGGTCACCTCGCAGGTCGTCGAGACCTTCAGGCCCATCTTCTTCTCGACGTTGGTGACGTAGACGCCGTTGCGCTCGCCCAACTCGCCGGTCTCGAGGTCGACGGCGTACTTGGTGAGGATGAAGAGGCTCAGGCCCTTGGTGCCCGGGCCGGCGCCCTCGGGGCGGGCGAGGACGAAGTGGACGACGTTGTCGGTCATGTCCGACTCGGCCGAGGTGATGAAGCGCTTGACGCCCTCGATGTTCCACGTGCCGTCGCCGTTGTCGGTGGCCTTGGTCCGCCCGGCGCCGACGTCCGAGCCGGCGTCGGGCTCGGTGAGCACCATGGTGCAGTGCCAGCCCTTCTCGGCAATCCACTTCGCGAGCTTCTTCTGCTCGTCGGTGCCGAGCAGGTAGAGCAGCTTGGCGAAGGAGTAGCTCGCGCCGAACATGCCGATGGCCGGGTTGGCGCCGAGGACGAGCTCGTTCATCGCCCAGCGCAGCGACGGGGGAGCGACGGTGCCGTCGAGCTCCTCGGGCAGGTCGAGCGACCAGAAGCCAGCGTCCTGGAAGGCCTTGTACGACTTCTTGAAGGACTCGGGCATCGCCACGGACGAGGTCTCGGGGTCGAAGACCGGGGGGTTGCGGTCGGCGTCGGCGAAGGACTCGGCGAGCTCGTTCTCGGCCAGACGCGCGTACTCCTTGAGCATCTCGCGCGCGGTGTCGGCGTCGACCGCCTCGTAGGGGCCCTGGCCCAGGACCTCGTCGCGACCGAAGACCTCGAAGAGGTTGAACTCGATGTCGCGCAGGTTGCTCTTGTAGTGACCCATCGGGGGTGACTCCTGGTCATGTCGTCGGAACGCCGGCGTGGCCGGCGCTGGCTGTCGGTAAGCGGTCGCTTACTCGACGATCCTGCCCATCTTCACCTGTAGTTGCTTGCGGCAGCAAGCACGAGGCGGGTGATGTGACCCACAGGCCTTCCCATGTTCACCGAGCGCGGCTGCCCACTGCTCGGTAGCGTTCCCTCACCGCCCGGGCCGATGGAGCCCCGGGTGGCCCCCGGAGGAAAGGGAGCTCGACGATGAGTTCATCCACCTGGGCGCCGCGGATTGCCGCGGTCGCCGCCCTGACGCTGTCCCTCGGACTGGGCGCGGGCGCCCCCGCGCTCGCCGACCCGCCCACGCATGCGAAGGGGGTGAAGCCCGGGCCCTCGGAGCTGGCCGCGCCGTCGGCGAGCGACCTGGCCGCCGACGGGCCCCACGCGGTCACGACGACCGCGATCTCGGGGTCGGTGACCCCGGGATTCGGTGCCGCGACGATCTACGCGCCGGCGTCGGGCAGTGGTTACGGCGGGGTGGCGATCTCGNNACGACCATCTGGGACAACCCGGACTCGCGCGGTGTCCAGCTGCTCGCCGCGCTCGACTATCTCACCGGGTCCAGCCCGGCGCGGGGGCAGGTCGACGCCTCGCGCCTGGCCGTCATGGGCCACTCCATGGGTGGAGGTGGGTCGTTGGCCGCCGCCAAGTCGCGTCCGTCGATCGACGCCGCCATCCCGCTCACGCCCTGGCACACCGACAAGACGTGGCCGGAGGTGAGCACGCCGACGCTCATCGTCGGGGCGGAGAACGACGGCATCGCGCCCGTCGCCTCGCACGCGGAGCCCTTCTACGAGAGTCTCGCCACGAGCACCGACCGGGCCTACCTCGAGCTCAACGCGGCCACGCACTCCGCGCCCAACAGCGAGAACGCGCAGATCTCGACCTACTCGCTGGCCTGGCTCAAGCGCTTTGTCGACGGCGACACGTCCGTCGATCCCATCCTCTGTCCGGGGCCCGCCGCCAGTTCCACGGTGGAGGAGTACCGCTCCAGCTGCCCCTTCTGATCCGGGCCGTCAGCGGCTGTGCGCCGGGGTGCGTGCCCCGGCGCACAGTCCGCTCGAGCGTCCGTTAGACTTCCGACCGCGCCACTGTCCCCGGAGTGTTCACGGGCAGGCGCACGCCGGTGTAGCTCAATGGTAGAGCGCCAGCTTCCCAAGCTGGACACGCGGGTTCGATTCCCGTCACCGGCTCTCTCTCTTCTCTCTCTTTTCTCCTGTCCTGCGACGGCTAACCTGACCCCCGTGACTGAGGCGGCACCGGGCGACGACGGCGAGCCCGTCGGCGACTACGCAGCGCCCCGCGGGCTCGACGCCCTGGCGGCGGACCTGCGCGAGCTGCGCCATCACGCCGGGAACCCCTCCTACGCAGAGATCGCCCTGCGCATCGACCGCGTACGAGGCGAGCGCGGGATACCTGCTGGCAGCGCGCGACCCGGACGGACGACCGTGTACGACGCCTTCCGGTCCGGTCGGCGCCGCCTCGACGTGAACCTCCTGCGCGACATCGTCCGGGCACTGGGCGGCACGGAGGACGACGTCGAGGCGTGGACGCAGCGCCACCACGACCTGAGCGTGGAGCCGGCGCCGGTGCGCGAGCCCGCCCCGGAGGAGCCGGAGCCGGGGGAGAGCGTGCCGGAGCCCGCGCCGGAGGCGGAGGCCGCGCCCGCGGCTGCGAAGGGCGATGAGCCGCCGGCCCCTCGACCGCGGCTGCCCCTGCCGGTGCGCCGGCTGGTTGCGGTCCTCGTGGGGTGCGTCGTGCTCAACCTGCTGGGTCGGCTCCTCGTCGACACCCTGCACCTGCCGCTCTACCTCGACATGATGGGCACGGCCGTCTCCGCGCTCGCTCTCGGGCCGTGGTGGGGCGCGCTCGTGGGGGTGAGCACCAATGTCCTCGGCGAGGCCGGCTCCCCACCGGGGGTCTCGTCCGCCTTCACGCTGGTCAACGTCGCGGGCGCCTTGGTGTGGGGGTACGGCGCGCGCCGGTTCGGCATGGCGCGGACCATGCCCCGGTTCTTCGTGCTCAACCTCGTCGCGGCGCTCGTCTGCACGCTCGTCGCGACCCCGACCCTGCTGGTGGTCTACGGCGGGTCGGTCGGCCACTCCGGCGACGAGCTCACCGAGCGCGTCCGGCTGGGCCTGCACAGCCTGCCGGCGGCCGTGCTCGTGATGAACCTGCTGACCTCGGTCCTCGACAAGCTGGTCTCGGGATTCATCGGGCTGACGACGGCCGACGCGATCGCGGGCCCCGAGTGGCGCGGTGATGACCCGTCCCGTCCCCCGGACGGGTCATCACCGGACGTCGTCCGTTCGCCGCGCGTCGGCGAACGGATCCTCCCCCCGGAGGTCACTGGCAGTGCCTGATCGGCGTCCCTCACCGTCCGTGATCGAGGATGCGGCACACGCGGCGCCCGGAGCGACCACTCCGAACAATCCCGAACACCGCCGACCGCAGTTTCCGTCCGAGGAACACCGAGCCCGTGGACGTCGGGGGCGACCTACCTTCGCCCCATGCCAGCACCCGAACCCGTGACCGGTACCGCCCGCACGAACGGAGGGCCGGGACCCGCGCTGCGGCAGCCTTTCCTCGGTCTCCTCGTCCTGGTGGGCGTCGTCATCGTCTCCCTCGGCCTCATCGCGACGCTCGAATGGCCGACCTTCCGTGACTCGGTCTCCTACTACCTCGTCTGCGCGGTGCCGACGCTCTTCGTCGTCGGGCCCTTCTGGCGGGGAGAGCACCCGCGGGCGCTCACCCGCCTGGCGCAGCCCTGGCGTGGCCTCGCACTGACCGGACTCGCCCTCGTGGTCGCGGCCATCGTGGCCGTCGTGGTCAACGTCGTGCTCGGGGAGGGGCGGACACCCCCTTCGCCCAACGTCACCCACATCGTCATCATGGCGGTGCCGTTCACCTTCCTCTTCGCGGTGGTGTGGGACGGGTGGCCCTTCCGGCGGATGGGCCACCAGGTCCTGGCGGGCCTCGCGCTCCAGCTGGCCGCCTACCTCGTCGCCGTCGCCGCCTACCTGGCCCTGGCCAGCTACGACTCCTTCAAGGCCGGGCCCGCCTACGTCGCGGCCATCGACCCCGGTGGGCCCTTCGACGCCTGGGTGTTGATGACCTTCGTCGTCACGACCATGGCCGTGGCGCTGCTCCTGCTGCACCTGGACCTCTGGCCGCTCGCCGGCACCCCGGCGCTCGCGGGTGGGGCGCGACGCGCGGGAGCGCTGACGGCGGTCATCCTGGTGGTCAGTGCCCTCGCGATGTGGCTGGGGACCGGTGTCGGGGGCCTGGACCCGCCGACCTTCCTCGTCGGGGTCGCCATCCCCTTCATCTTCGGCTCGATCGTCGTGCTCAACGTCTTCGAGGGGGCTCTGCCTCTGCCCGGTGCACAGCCCGTGCGAGGCCTCGCCTCCGCCGTCCTTGCGGCCGTGATCGGACTGGTGCTGGCCGGACTGTACGCCGTCCTCGCCACGCGGGTGTCAGGAGATGTGCCCTTCGGTGGCCCCGGGTACCAGGGCGAGGTCTGGCTCGCCTCGGCGCTGCTCGCGGTGACCTTCCCCCTCCTGTCGGTGGTCATCGACTGCTTCGGGTTCTGGCCTGCGCGGCGCGCGGTCGCCGACGCAGTCCGAGACGGCTGACGGCGCCGAGGTTAGGCTGGTCAAGACTCAGCTCGACGGGGAGCAGCCCGGCCGAGACGGATGTGGGGGGTTGATCGGGATGAGCGGGACGCTGACCCGGGGGCGCCTGAGCCGCGACCTGATCGTGCGTGCGGCCCTGGCATACATCGACGCCCAGGGACCCCAGAAGCTGACGATGCGGTCGTTGGGGAAGGCGCTGGGCGTGGAAGCCATGTCCTTGTACCGGCACGTCTCCGGTCGCGAGGACCTGCTCGAGGCGGTGGTCGCTCACCTGTTGCGCGGCCTCGAGGATGATCTCGACGTCGAGCTTGTCGACACGTGGCAGGGCTACCTGCAGACGTTCGCGCACGAGGTCCGGCGGGTGGCGACCGAACATCCATCGGCCTTTCCCCTGATCGCGACCCGACACCCGGCCGCTCCCTGGTTGCGTCCTCCGCTGCGGAGCCTGTCGTTGGTGGAGGACTTCCTCCACACGATGATCGGCCACGGGTTCGGCGAGAAGGAGGCAGTGCGCGTGTACCGGGCCTTCAGCAGCTTCCTCCTGGGGCATCTGCTGCTGGAGTCGGTGGTGCGCGGGGCCGAGACCGCTCCGGTGGAGGTGGCGCTCGACGAGGGGCAGGCGTCGATCCCCGAGGGCGACGCCGACATGGACCTGAGCGGCTTCCCGACGGTGGAGCGATTGCGGCGAGAGCTGAGCGAGGACCACTCGAAGGCAGAGTTCGAGATCGGACTGGAGACTCTCATCGAGCGGATCGAGCTGCACATGTCGCAGTGAGGGCGGCCACCGTCGGACTGCTGCCTACATCGGCAAGTCGGCGGCATGGATCATGCGTCGGTGCCGCTCCCCGGCGAAGCCTCCGAGGACTGCTCCGAGGAGCGTGACTGGCGCGGTGGTGACGAGGGGCAGGGGCCTCCCGGTCGCTGCCTGCTGGGGGCGGACGGGGATGCTGGCGAGGACGTCGATCTGGGTCAGCACGTCGAGGCTGTCACCCGCGACGAGACCGAGGGCCGCGAGGACGATTGAGACCAGTGCGGCCCCCAGCCAGACGGCGACGCCCTGCCGGCCACCGCCCGACGAGGCGAGCCGGGCGGCGACATAGCCTCCGACGAGGAAGGCGATGAACAGGATGACGAGCAGCGTCACCATCCGGGCCGGGCCGATGCCCCTGCCGCTGTCGGGGGCGTAGGTCGCTGAGTCGTGCGCTCCGGTCCCGATGGTCACGCCGACGCCGGCCGCGAGGGCGGTCAGGAGGAGGGCCAGGACGACTGCTGTGAGCCATCCGACGAAGACCACGCCGACCTGTGTACCGCCGGGGCTCGTGCACATGATGCTCCTGTGGGCTGCGGTTGCGAGGGGTGACGCGGGCAGTCCCCCACGGCCCGCGTCGGGCCATGGGGGACTGCTGCTCGAGGCTCAGGAGCGGTCGCGCGGGTCGACCCCGTCGGGCAGGTCCGCCTCGATCTGCTCCTTGCGGACCTGCTCGGTGATCTGCTGCTCCTCGGTGACCGTCTCGGTGCCGAGCCTGACCCGCTCGACGGGGACCGTCTCCTTGTTCACCACGACGCGCTCCTGCGTGAGGGTGACCTCGTGCTCCTCCTCGGTGAGCTCGCCCCCGGCCAGCGCCTGGTCGCGGTTGGCGTCCGTGATCGGCTCGCGCTCGAGGCGGACCTCCTCGCGCTGGACGGGCACGGTGGTCGTGACGTTCTCGGTTACGACGTACTTGCGCAGACGCGCTCGTCCGGTGGCGACCTTCTCGGTGCCCACGTCGAGACGTTCCTCGGAGCGAGTCATCGCGTCGTCGGTGTTCGGGCCGGAGGTGTCCTGGCCCTCGCCGACACGCTCGTCGCCGCCACCGGTGTCCTCGATCTCGTAGTACCGGTACAGCCCCGCCTCGTCGTCCGCGTCGAGGTGGCCATCGGCGTCGACCCGCGGTGCGTCCTTGATGACGGCCTTGGTGAAGGCGACCTGGATCTCGGAGTCGTCGCGCACCGTTGCTCCACGCAGGGGGACGAAGGACTCGCTGGTGCCGAACAAGCCGGTGGACACGGTCACCCACTCGGGCCGACCGTTCGCGTCGTCGAGGTAGATCTGCCCGACCTGCCCGACCTTCTCGCCGGACGTGTCGGTGACGATGCCGCCGGAAACCAAGGTGTTGATCTGATCTGTGGAAATCATGCGATCCTCCGTAGGAATAGGTTTACGCGATAAGTCGTGTTGTTTCTCTGGGTTCGCCGGCGCAGCCCGGCTCAGCCTCGGGTGCCGTCGAAGGGAGCGTCGGTGGAGGTGGCGCCCGCAATGGGGTGAGGGCGTGCCCCGCTGGTCTGCATCTCCTCCTTGGCCTGCTGGGCCTGGGCCTTGACCGACGGGGCCTTGGCTGCCTCGTCCTTGATGTTCTGGGTCTCGGTCTCCATCGTGCCGAGGTAGCTCTCCCAGCGCGCCTGCATCGGCTTGATGAGGCCGCCGCCGACGCCGACGACGAGGATGCCGCCGATGGTGGCCAGGACGGTGATCAGGACCGGCAGGGTGACGGTCGTCGCGATGCCGACCTGGTTGAGGGCGGCGATGATGCCCAGGCCCAGGATGAAGGCGGCGGCGATGTTGGCCAGGACCTTGCCGTAGGACAGCCCGCCGAGCGTGTTGGCGATCAGTTCACGCACCGCAGTGGCGATGGCGGCGGCGATGACCACGATGACGATGGCCACGACGATGCTGGGCAGGAAGGCGATGACCCGGGTGAGCAGGTCGCTGATCGGGTTGGGCCCGAAGACGGAGAAGGCGATCTGCAGGGCGATCAGCAGCACCGCGTAGTAGATGAGCTTGCCGATCAGATCCGACGCGTCGTACTGCGACCTCTCCAGCGCCCGCTTGATGCCGCCGCGCTCGACGATCCGGTCGAAGCCGACCCGCTCCAGGACCATCCCGACGATCTTGGCCAGGGCTTTGGCGATGATCCAGCCGATCAGCAGGATCACCAGGAACGCGATGAACTTCGGTACGAACTTCGCGATCGAGGTCCAGGCGTCCGAGACCCCTTGCCCCCAATCGATCGCCAGGGCCGTCTGCGTCGTAATCACGGGAACTCTCCTGCGCTGAGGGACAGTGGAATTACCTGGTTACCCGCAGAAGATCGCGAAATGGACGATATTAGCTTTTTTCACCCATCTGCCGGGCGGCGTCCTCCATGGCCTCCTCGCCGAGCGGCTCGACGAGGACGGTGACGATGCGGTTCCGGCGGCCCGCCGGGGACTCGGCGGTGAGCCGCAGGGCCCGCGGCGACGGGTCGGCGGTGTACTCCGCGAGGTCGATCCGCGCCGCCGCGCCCGCGATGGGCACCCGGCCGAGCGACTTGGCGAGCAGGCCGCCGACCGTCTCCACGTCCTCGTCGTCCAGGTCGAGGCCGTACAGCTCGCCCAGATCGCCGAGGTCGAGGCGGGCGGTGACCCGGTAGCTGCCCCCGCCGAGGTCCGCGATCGGCGGCAGCTCCTGGTCGTACTCGTCGGTGATCTCTCCGACGATCTCCTCCAGGATGTCCTCGATGGTGACGATGCCGGCCGTGCCGCCGTACTCGTCGACGACGACCGCGACGTGGTTGCGCCGCTGCTGCATCTCGCGCAGCAGATCGCCGGCGTTCTTGGTGTCGGGCACGAAGACCGCGGACCGCATCGCCGTGGAGACCAGATCGCTCTCCGACTCCCGGTTGATGTGCGTCTTGCGGGCCAGGTCCTTGAGATAGACGATGCCGACCACGTCGTCCTCGCTCTCACCGACCACCGGCATCCGGGAGAAACCGGAACGCAGCGCGAGCGTGAGAGCCTGCCGGACGGTCTTGGCCCGCTCGATGACGACGAGGTCGGTGCGCGGCACCATGACCTCGCGGACCAGGGTGTCGCCCAGCTCGAAGACGGAGTGCACCATCCGGCGCTCGTCGGCCTCGATCAGCTGCTCCTGCTCGGCCAGGTCGACAAGTGCGCGCAGCTCGGCCTCGGAGGCGAACGGGCCCTTGCGGAAGCCCTTGCCGGGGGTGAGGGCGTTGCCGAGGAGGATCAGCAGCTGCGGGATCGGGCCCATGATCCTGGCCAGCGGCAGCAGGACGTACGCGGCGGCCGTGGCGGTGTTCAGCGGGTGCTGGCGGCCGATGGTGCGCGGGGAGACGCCGACGGCGACGTAGGAGACGAGGACCATCACCCCGATGGCGATGGTGAACGCCTCCCAGGTCTCGTCGAACACCCGTACGCAGGCGAAGGTGACGAAGACCCCCGCCGCCATCTCGCAGGAGACGCGCACCAGGAGTGCCACGTTGAGATAGCGGGTGGGGTCCTCGGTGACCGCCATCAGCTTGGCGCTGCCGCGCCGCCCGGTACGTACGGACTCCTCGGCGCGGAAGCGGGTCGTGCGGGCGAGGCCGGTCTCGGCGCAGGCGGCGAGCCAGGCGATGACGACGAGCAGCCCCGCCGCCGCGATCAGTTGCCCGGTCACCGGGTCGTGGGGGCCGGGGAGGGCCCTTCGACGCCGCGCTCGGCGCGCCAGCCGTCGATGATCGCCTTCTGGAGGCCGAACATCTCAGCCTTCTCGTCGGGCTCCTCGTGGTCGTAGCCGAGCAGGTGGAGGACGCCGTGGACGGTGAGGAGCTGGAGCTCCTCGTCCATGGAGTGCTCCGACGGCGCCTCCTCGCCCTGCTTCTTCGCGACCTCGGGACAGAGCACGACGTCACCGAGGAGCCCCTGCGGGGGCTCCTCGTCGTCCTTGACCGGCGGACGCAGCTCGTCCATCGGGAAGGACATGACGTCCGTCGGGCCGGGCAGCTCCATCCACTGGAGGTGGAGCTGCTCCATGGCGCCGGTGTCGACGACGATCACGGAGAGTTCGGCGAGCGGGTGGATGCGCATCCGGGCGAGGGCGTAGCGGGCGACGTCGAGGAGCGCCTGCTCGTCCACATCGGTGCCGGACTCGTTGTTGACGTCGATCGACATGGTGGGGTCAGTCTACTTTCCGGGGTCCGTGCCCGCTTGAGCGTCATCGCGGTTGTCGTAGGCCTCGTAGGCGTCGACGATGCGGCCGACCAACTTGTGCCGGACCACGTCGGTGCTGGTCAGCCGGGAGAAGTGGACATCGTCCAGGCCCTCCAGGATCTCCTGCACCTGACGCAGGCCGCTCTTCGTGCCGCCCGGCAGGTCGACCTGGGTGACGTCCCCGGTGATCACGATCTGGGAGTCGAAGCCGAGCCGGGTCAGGAACATCTTCATCTGCTCGGCGCTGGTGTTCTGCGCCTCGTCGAGGATGATGAACGCGTCGTTCAGGGTCCGGCCGCGCATGTAGGCGAGCGGGGCGACCTCGATCGTGCCGGCCGCCATCAGGCGCGGGATCGAGTCCGGGTCGAGCATGTCGTGCAACGCGTCGTAGAGCGGGCGCAGATACGGGTCGATCTTCTCGTAGAGGGTGCCGGGCAGGAAGCCGAGCCGCTCGCCCGCCTCGACCGCGGGCCGGGTCAGGATGATCCGGTTGACCTGCTTGGACTGCAGGGCCTGGACCGCCTTCGCCATGGCGAGATAGGTCTTGCCGGTACCGGCCGGGCCGATGCCGAAGACGATCGTGTGCTTGTCGATCGCGTCGACGTACCGCTTCTGGTTGAGCGTCTTGGGGCGGATCGTGCGGCCGCGGCTGGAGAGGATGTTCTGGGTGAGCACCTCGGCGGGACTCTCGGCCGCGCCCGCTGCGCCGTTCTCCGCCTTCCGCAGCATGGCGATCGTGCGTTCCACCGCGTCCTCCGTCATCGGCTGGCCGGTGCGCAGCACCAGCATCATCTCGTCGAACAGTCGCTGGACGAGCGCGACTTCCGCCGGCTCGCCGACGGCGCTGACCTCGTTGCCGCGCACGTGGATGTCGGTCCTGGGGAATGCCTTCTCGATCACGCGCAGCAGGGAGTCTCCGGAGCCCAGGACCGTCACCATGGGGTGCTTGGCCGGGACGGTGAAATGGGCGCGTGCCTGTCCCTCTTCGGGATTCTGGGCTGTGGGTGTCTGCGTCATGGGCCGGCTCTCTGGCCTGCTGATCCCGCCTTCTGTACTCGGTATGCCACGCTCCGTGACCGCGTGGCCCCTCTGGTTGACCAGGGTACGACGGGGCGCCGACAGGCCCGTGTTCTTTTCGGTGGCCGCTGGTGCGCACGGGCCGCCCGGGGCCGTTGCCGGCCTCAGCGGCGCCGGGGCACCGGGACCCGCATCAGGTCACGGGCGACGGTGAGTTCGCCCTCGAAGCCCGCGTTTCTCGCCTGTCGCGCGAAGTCGGCCGGGTCGGTGTAACGCTGCGAGAAGTGGGTGAGCACGAGATGCCGTACGCCGCCCGCCGCGGCCAGCCGGGCGGCCTGCCCGGCCGTCAGGTGGCCGTGCTCGGTCGCCAGCCGTTCGTCCTCGTCGAGGAAGGTCGACTCGGCGACGAGCATGTCGCAGCCCTCGGCCAGCGCCTCGGCGCCCTCGCACAGCCGGGTGTCCATCACGAACGCGAACCGCTGGCCGCGCCGCACCTCGCTCACCTCGTCGAGCCCGACGGTACCCCGCTCGGTGACGAGGACCCCCTCGCGCTGCAGCCGGCCCACCTCCGGCCCCGCGATGCCGTGCGCGGTGAGCCGCTCGGGCAGCATCCGGCGGCCGTCCGGCTCGGTCAACCGGTAGCCGAAGGACTCGACGGGGTGGGAGAGCCTGCGGGCCTCCAGGGTGAAGTCCGCGATCTTGGCTAGCACCCCGTCGACCTCCACCGGATGCTCGAACAGCTGCACGGTCTCGCGGTACGCCGTCGCGTAGCGCAGCCGTTCGAAGAAACGCCGGCCGCTCGCCGGGTAGTGCGCGGTGACGGGGTGCGGCACCCGGTCGAGGTTGATGCGCTGGATCACCCCGGCCAGGCCGAGCGAGTGGTCACCGTGGAAGTGCGTGACGCAGATGCGGGTGAGGTCGTGGGCGGCGGCTCCGGCCAGCAGCATCTGCCGCTGGGTGCCCTCTCCCGGGTCGAACAGGATGCCCTCGCCGTCCCAGCGCAGCAGGCAGCCGTGGTGGTTGCGCTGCCGGGTGGGAACCTGGCTGGCCGTGCCGAGGACGACGAGTTCGCGTACGGACAAGGCCGGCTACCCGGGGGGCCAGTTGAGGCCGCGCCCGCCGAGGACGTGCGCGTGGAAGTGGAACACGGTCTGGCCCGCGCCCGCACCGGTGTTCAGGACGACGCGGTAGCCCGTGTCGTCGACATGCTCGTCCGCCGCGACAGCCGCCGTCTCGCACAGCACGTCCGCCGCCAGCTGCGGCTCGGCGGCCGCGAGGGAGGCCGCGTCCGGGTAGTGCGCCCGGGGGATGACGAGAACGTGGGTCGGCGCCTGGGGGTTGATGTCCCGGAAGGCGACCGTCGTCGCCGTCTCCCGGACCAGGGTGGCCGGGACCTCCCCCGCGACGATCTTGCAGAACAGACAGTCGGCCTGCGGCTCTCCCGCCATCACCGGTCCTCCTTCGCGCAGAGATCAGTACGGCCGCATGCTATCGGCCCGGCTCTCAGTCCTTGGGCTTGCGCCGCCGCAGCGCGGCCCGGCAGCCCCAGTACACGAGCACCGTCAGCCACACCGACGGGGCGATGGTGGCGCCCATGACGGCCGGGTGGGTCCACGGGACGGCCACCAGGAGCACGGACACCAGCGCGAGCAGCGCCACGGNNCCCGCCGTCACCGTCACCGGCCGACAGCGCCGCCCCAGCGCCCACAGCGGCGCGTGCAGCCGGCGCGGCACGCAGCTGCGGATGCGCAGCGCCCACACCGTCCAGAGGCCCGCGATCAGGAGCACCGTGACGAGCCGCGGCAGCAGGTCGCCCGGCTGCGGCGGGACGCCCCGGCCCGCGCCCGAGGCCAGCGCGCCCGTCATGCCGGTGAGCAGGCTGAGCAGCCCGACCCAGCGGGCCCTGGCGACCACGTTGAACAGCATGGCCTCCAGGTTGAAGCGGGCCGCCCCGTCCTCCAGGTCGGCCGCCGCGACATCCGCGAAGCCCTCCAGGGCCATGCCGAAGCGGCTGCGGCGGCCGAGCCGGCGCTCCATGTGCAGCACGGAGAGGTTGTTGCGGGCGTCGGTGTGGCCGGGGTCCAGGCGCAGGGCGTTGTTGTACGCCTGTTCGGCGAGGTCGTGGCGGCGCATCTGGTGGGCGACGACACCGAGCACGTAGTGCGTGGCGGGCTCCTCCGGCGCGAGCCGTACGGCGTTGTTCGCGACCACGTACGCCTCGCGCATCTCCCGGCTCTTGGCGCCCCGCCCCTTGCGGGCCAGGAGCAGCGCCCGGGCGAGCACCAGGTGCGCGCCGAACGCCTCGGGCGCGATCCGTACGCCCTCCAGGGCGGCGGCGACCGCCTCGGTGTGCCGGCCGAGGTCCGCCAGGATGTTGCCGCGCATCAGGACGGCCTGCACGTACTCCGGGTCGGCCCGCAGCGCCTCCTCCACCGCCGGCAGCGCGCCGCGCGGGTCGCCGAGCCGGGCCCGGCAG
>DOWQ01000317.1 GCA_003519485.1 Streptomyces sp.
GGACGCCCGCGCCGCCCGCCGGGCCCGCCGGCGCTCGCGGCGCCGGGCCCGGGCCGTACTGCTCGGCACGGACACCACACCGTGCCGCTGGTTCCACACCTGCCGGGTGATCCAGACGTCCAGGACGCTCCAGGTGGCGACGACGGTGGCCCCGACCGTGCCGAGGACGGCCGGGAAGGCGGCCCAGGAACGGGCCATCGTGCACAGCAACGCGACCATCGCCATCACGACGGTGACGGCCACGATGATGCCCGCGCGCACCGCGGCCGTACGGACCGGGTCGGGCATCGGGGACCGTACGGCGGGCTCGACCGTCCACAGCGACCGCACTTCGCGCTCGCCGCAGGAGTCCTCGGCCGGAATGTCGGAGGAGCCATCGGCCGGAATGACGTGTTCCCGCGCCCTGGCTGAGACCTCCGCGGCGCCGGCCGCTGCGGAACATGCTTCGGTGTCCATCAAACCTTCACTTCCCCCGCGTGGTGTACGGACCGGACCCGGGCGCGAGGTTGCCCGGCATCAGGACGGCTGCCCGGCTTGTGCGGCTCCGAAAAGCGGAACGGGCGGTGAACCCGGCTTCCGCCCTCCCTGACTGTGAGCACGACCGGGAGGGGCCGGAGGTTCCCGGGGACGTTGCATTCCGGCCGATGCCGATCGCGTGAGGCGCTTTCTCAAACGTGTCCTGTGCCACAGGCATGGATGGGATGTCCGGGAATCGGCGGACAACTCATGATGACGAGTTTCGCGCGACCGCAACAGATGCCCGGACTGGTCTTCGAGTTGTCCCCCTCGCAGTAGTAGGCTCACGCCGTTTGCAGACGGAACACCACCCTCGGCGTGCCGGGGTTGACGTAGGGGAGGCCATGCGCTTTCGCGGGAAGTCGATCCGCAGGAAGATCGTGGGGCTGCTTCTGGTGCCGCTGGTGTCCCTCACTTCCGTATGGGCCCTGGCCACAGTGGTCACCGGCAGCGATGCCAAGCGGCTGCTCGACATCGCCCCGCTCATCGAGAAGGTCGGCATACCGGCCGAACACCTCGCGCAGACCATGCAGCACGAGCGCCGGCAGACCATGATCTACCTCGCCGACCCGCGGGAGTCGGACTCCCTCGCCCGGCTGCACACCAAGGCGAGCGTCACCGACCGGGCGGCGTCCCGGCTCCGCAACGCGATGGCCGTCGACGCGGTGGGCGACAAGATCCGTGCCGACTCCGCGGCGAACACCCGGATGACCGACGTCATGAGCGGGCTCGACGGACTCGACGACATCCGGCGCAAGGCCGAACAGGGCACGATCGACCGCAAGGACGCCTTCGCCGCCTACAACGAACTCGTCGACCCCTGCTACGACCTGCTGCTCGCGCTGCACGCCTACGCTCTCGACGAGCTCGAGATCGACCAGGAGGGGCGCGCGTACATCGGCAACCTCCGGGCCCGCGAAGCGCTGGCCCGTGAGGACGCTCTCTTCGCCTCCGCACTCGCTGCGGGCAGCATGACGAAGGACGACGTACGGACGTTCTCCGACCGGGTCGCCGACCGCAAGATGCTCTACTCCGTCAACCTCCCGCTGCTGCCCGTCGATGAACGCGAGCGGTACGAGAAATTCTGGGCCGGCTCCGACACCGCCGACCTGCGCGCCACCGAGGAGCGCGTCATCAGCGCCGGCACCGGGGCCGCCGACACGGTCAACCCCGAACGCTGGCAGGCCACCGCGAGCGGCGTGCTGGAGGACCTCGACCGGCTGGGCGTCGAGTCCATCGGCCGCTACCAGGAGCGCGTCGAGCCGTTCGCCGCCCGCGTCGTCGTCCTGGCCGCCGCCGTGGCCGTCCTCGGCTTCCTGGTGGTCCTCGTCTCCGTCGTGGTCTCCTTCCGGATCGGCCGCGGCCTCGTCCGCGATCTGACCCGGCTGCGCAGGGACGCCCACGAGGTGTCCGGGGTACGGCTGCCCGCCGTCATGCGCCGGCTCGCCGCCGGCGAACAGGTCGACGTGGAGACCGAGGCGCCCCGCCTGCACTACGGCCAGGACGAGATGGGCCAGGTCGGCCAGGCCCTCAACACCCTCCAGCGCGCCGCCGTCGAGGCGGCCGTCAAGCAGTCCGACATGCGCCGCGGCGTCTCCGACGTCTTCGTGAACCTCGCCCGCCGCAGCCAGGTCCTGCTGCACCGCCAGCTGAGCCTGCTGGACACCATGGAGCGGCGCACCGACGACACCGACGAGCTCGCCGACCTGTTCCGGCTCGACCACCTCACGACCCGGATGCGCCGGCACGCCGAGGGGCTGGTCATCCTCTCCGGCGCCGCCCCGTCCCGGCAGTGGCGCAAGCCGATCCAGCTGATGGACGTCGTACGGGCCGCCGTCGCGGAGGTCGAGGACTACGAGCGGATCGAGGTGCGCCGGCTGCCGAGGCTGGCCGTCAGCGGCCCCGCGGTCGCCGACCTCACCCACCTCGTCGCCGAACTCCTGGAGAACGCCACCGTCTTCTCGCCCCCGCACACGGCCGTCCAGGTGCTCGGTGAGCGGGTCGCCAACGGCTTCACGCTGGAGATCCACGACCGCGGCCTCGGCATGATGCCCGAGGCGCTCCTCGACGCCAATCTGCGGCTCGCCGAGACTCCCGAATTCGAACTGTCCGACACCGACCGGCTCGGCCTGTTCGTGGTCAGCCGGCTGGCCCAGCGGCAGGCGGGCGTGCGGGTCTCCCTGCAACCCTCCCCGTACGGCGGCACCACCGCGGTCGTCTTCCTCCCCGCCTCGCTCCTCACCGAGAAGCCCACCGCCGCCCTCGAGGGCGGCCCCGGCGAGGAGGAGGAGCAGGACCGGCTGGACGGCCCCGCGGGCAAGCTGGCCGCGCTCGCCCAGGTGCCCGTACCGCTGGCCGGCGGTTCCTCGTCGCAGCTCGGTATGCCGGCGCTCGACGGGCCCGTCGAACTGGAGGCGCCGATTGGCGCCCTCGACGGCGAGGAGCCGGAAGGGCTGCCCTTCCGCGCCCGGCGGCGGTCCGTGCGCCAGGAGGGCCGCGAGGGCGGCCGCAGCACCGGTACGCCGCTGCCCGCACCGGAACAGCACCAGCAGGCGCGTGACGACTCCGCCGGTGCCCTGGAGGCCACCCGGTCCGAGCCGCTGTCGCCGCCGCGCCGCCGGGCCCCGGTGCTGGTGTCCGATCACGGCCGGCCGGTCGGCAACGCGAGCCGTTACTTCCCGGTCGCCGGCTCCGGAGAGCGAGCCGACGACCCGGACGAGGGGGCCGCCGAGATCCGGTCCGGCGAGCCGAGCGAGAATCTGACAGCTCTGCCGCGCCGCGTACGGCAGGCCAGCCTGGCCCCGCAGCTCAAGGCCGAGCAGGAGCCGCGGCCCGAGGGGAACCACCGGACCGCGGACCAGGAACCCGAGCCCGAGCGTGATGCCGAGGAAGTACGGTCGCGCATGGCCTCGCTCCAGCGCGGCTGGCAGCGCGGCCGGGCCGACAACGGGGACGAGACCGGAACCGCCGGCACAGCACCAGGGACGACACTTGAGGGGGACGGTCGATGACCTCACCGCACGCCATGGGACGCAACGCCAGGAGGGGCGGCGGGGGAGAGCTCAGCTGGCTGCTCGACGAGCTGGTCGAGCGCATCGGCAGCATCCGCAAGGCCATCGTGCTCTCCAGCGACGGGCTCCCCACCGGCACATCGCAGGACCTGACCCGCGAGGACGGTGAGCACCTGGCCGCCGTCGCCTCCGGTTTCCACAGCCTGGCCAAGGGCGTGGGCCGGCACTTCGACGCGGGCACGGTCCGGCAGACCGTCGTCGAACTCGACGAGGCATTCCTGTTCGTCACGGCCGCGGGCGACGGCAGCTGCCTCGCCGTGCTGGCCGACGCGGACTCCGACGTCGGCCAAGTGGCCTACGAGATGACGCTGCTGGTCAAGCGGGTGGGAGTGCACCTGGGCGCCCCCCCGCGCGCCGGAGGGTGACGGGGTGACATGAGGGGAGACGACCAGGACAAGGCCGGCTGGTACGACGACGCGGCCGGCCCCGTCGTACGGCCGTACGCGATGACGCGCGGCCGCACCCGGAGCGCGACGAAGGACAAACTCGACCTCATCGCCGTGGTCGTCGCCCAGGACCGGCAGGAGCCCGGTCCCGGCGGCGGCCACTCGGCGATGGACCAGACCCTGTCCCCGGAACACCTCGACATCGTCGAGCTGTGCCGGGAGATTCCCCAGTCGGTCGCCGAACTCGCGGCCGAACTGGACCTGCCGGTGGGGGTCGTCCGGGTGTTCCTCGGCGACCTCATTGACGAGGAACTCGTGCGGGTCTCCCGGCCCGTACCGCCGGCGGAACTGCCGGACGAAAGCATCCTGCGCGAGGTGATCAATGGTCTTCGGGCGCTCTGAACGCCGCCGTTCGGCCGTCGTCGAACCGGTGACGCTCAAGATCCTGGTGGCGGGCGGATTCGGGGTCGGCAAGACGACCCTGGTGGGCGCGGTCAGCGAGATCAGACCGCTGCGCACCGAGGAGATGCTCACCGAGGCCGGCCGGCCGGTGGACTCCCTCGACGGGGTCGAGACCAAGCGGACCACGACCGTCGCGATGGACTTCGGCCGGATCTCGCTCCGCGACGACCTGGTGCTGTACCTCTTCGGCACGCCCGGCCAGGACCGCTTCTGGTTCCTGTGGGACGAGCTGGCGCAGGGGGCGCTTGGGGCCGTGGTGCTCGCCGACACCCGGCGGCTGCACGACTGTTTCGCGGCCGTGGACTACTTCGAGCGCCGGGGCATCCCCTTCAGCGTGGCCGTCAACTGCTTCGAGGGGGCGGACCGCTACCCGCCCGACACCGTGCGGGAGGCGCTGGACCTCGGTCCCGACACGCCGGTGGTCACGTGCGACGCGCGGGACCGCGACTCCGCCAAGGAGGTGCTGATCTCCGTCGTGGAGCACGCCATGAGGATCGCGGAGGGACAGCGGCAGCCCGCGATCACCTGACCGGACGCGCCACCGGCGCGCCCGCGTACGGCCCGTACCCCGCCGTCCAGGACACGGGCCGTACCGCTGCGGCCCTGCTGCCGCGGATCCGCCGTCGCCGCACGGCCACGACGGGCGCGCCACCGTGGCCGTACCGCGGCGGCCGTACCGCTACTCGCCCTCCTCCTGCCAGCCGAAGCTGCGCTCGACCGCCTTGCGCCAGTTGCGGTATTCGCGGTCGCGCTCCGGCGCCTCCATCCGCGGCGTCCACTCCTGGTCCTTCCGCCAGTGGGCCCGCAGCTCGTCGAGGTCCTGCCAGACCCCGGTGGCGAGCCCGGCGGCGTAGGCCGCGCCGAGGCAGGTGGTCTCCGAGATGACCGGCCGGATCACCGGCACGTCCAGCACGTCGGCCTGGTGCTGCATCAGCAGGCTGTTGGCCGTCATGCCGCCGTCCACTTTCAGGGCGGTGATCCGGACCCCGGAGTCCTCCCGCATCGCGTCGACGACCTCCCGCGTCTGCCAGCTGGTCGCCTCCAGCACGGCCCGGGCCAGGTGCGCCTTGGTGACGAATCCGGTCAGGCCGGTGACGACGCCGCGCGCGTCGGACCGCCAGTACGGCGCGAACAGACCGGAGAACGCCGGGACGATGTACGCGCCGCCGTTGTCGTCGACGCTCGCGGCCAGCGGCTCGATCTCGTCGGCGGACCCGATGATGCCCAGCTGGTCGCGGAACCACTGGACGAGCGCGCCGGTGATGGCGATCGAGCCCTCCAGGCAGTAGACCGGCGGCTCACCGCCGAGCTGGTAGCCCATCGTCGTCAGCAGGCCGCTCTTCGACGCCACCGGCCGGTGACCGGTGTTGAGCAGCAGGAAGCTGCCGGTGCCGTAGGTGTTCTTCGCCTCCCCGACGTCGTAGCAGGTCTGGCCGAACACGGCCGCCTGCTGGTCGCCGAGCGCGGAGGCCACGGGCACCCCGGCCAGCTGGCCGACGGCCGTGCCGTACACCTCCGACGAGGACCGGATCTCCGGCAGGATCGCCTCCGGCACGTTCATCGCCGCGAGGATCGCCGGGTCCCACTGGAGAGTCTCCAGGTTCATCAGCATGGTGCGGCCGGCGTTGGTGACGTCGGTAATGTGCTTGCCGCCGTCCGTGCCGCCGGTGAGATTCCAGATCAGCCAGCTGTCGATGGTGCCGAAGGCGATCTCGCCGTTCTCCGCCCGGGTCCGCAGCCCCGGCACGTGGTCCAGCAGCCAGACGGCCTTGGGGCCGGAGAAGTAGCTGGCCAGCGGCAGCCCGGTGGCCTCCCGGAACCGGTCCTGCCCGTGCTCCCCGCCGAGTTCGGTGCAGAGCCCGGCGGTGCGGGTGTCCTGCCAGACGATCGCGTTGTGCACCGGCCTGCCGGTCGCGCGGTCCCACAGGACCGTCGTCTCGCGCTGGTTGGTGATGCCGAGGGCGGTGAGCTGGTCGGCGCGCAGCCCGGCCTTGGCGAGCGCGCCCGCCACCACCGCTTGGACCTTGGACCAGATCTCGGTGGCGTCATGCTCCACCCAGCCCGGTTTGGGGAAGATCTGACGGTGCTCGCGCTGGTCGACGGCGACGATCTCGCCGCGCTGGTCGAAGACGATGCAGCGGCTGGACGTGGTGCCCTGGTCGATCGCGGCGACGTACTGGTCCGTCATGGACGTCTCCTGACTCAGAAGGCTGCGTTGAAGATCAGACCCGAGAGAACCGCCCCGATCATCGGGCCCGCCACCGGCACCCAGGAGTAGCTCCAGTCGGAGGTGCCCTTGTTCGGTATGGGCAGCAGCGCGTGGACGATGCGGGGGCCGAGGTCGCGGGCGGGGTTGATGGCGTAACCGGTGGGCCCGCCGAGCGAGAGGCCGATGCCGACCACGAGCAGCGAGACGACCAGGATCAGGACGCCCGACTGGCCGAGCCCGTCGGTGAGGCCGAAGGCCAGAATGGGCAGCACCAGCCCGATCGTGGCGATGATCTCGGTGGCGAGGTTCGCGGCCGGGCTCCGGATCTCCGGAACGGTGGAGAATATCCCCAGCGTCGGCAGTTCGTTGGCGCTGAACTGCGCGTAGTACGCGGCCCAGGCGAGCACCGCGCCGAGCATGGCGCCGATCATCTGACCGAGGATGTACAGCGGCACCTGGTCCCAGTCACCGGTGTCGATGGCGATGCCCACCGTCACGGCCGGGTTGATGTGGCCTCCGGAGAGCGGACCCGCGGTGTACGCGCCGGCGAGCACGGCGAAACCCCAGCCGAACGCTATGACCACCCAGCCGGATGCCTTGGCCTTCGAATGCTCGAGTGTGACGGCGGCGCAGACGCCCGCTCCGAACAGAATCAGGATCGCGGTCCCGATGATTTCGCCGATGAACACGTCGGCGTTGGAAAATTCCATAGCGGCTCCTAGTCCCTCGCCCGGGGCGGGCCCCGGTCCTCCGTGCAGGGTGCGGCCTTCCACGGAAGCCGGGTGCCGGGGATTGCGCGCAGGGTCCCCGCATCGGGCGGGGACTCCGGCGCGGTGGGTCCCCACCGCTCGGCGTCCGTGACGAGCGTGTCAGCGCTGTGCGGTCGCCGATGGGGGATGGAGCCGGGGACCGGGCAGAACGTCCTGCGCGGCCGGGCGCCGACGTGCGGCGATGCCGACTGACATCCGGAAGTGTTCACCGGCGCCCGGGGAGCGTCAAGGTCGTGAACAGCACCGGCTATCCGGGCGTCCGTACTCCCCGGTCGGCGTCCGCCGGGCCCGCGGAGCCGGACATCCGGGCCGCACTGCCGCGCCGTACCTCCTGTCGTACGGAGCCGGGCCGGCCCAGCACCCAGCTCGCCCCGCGCAGCGCCTTGGCGGCCTGTTTCAGGGGCGCGAGGCAGGCCGCTGCCTGCCGGTGGTCCGCGGTGCTGCCGGCCGGGCAGAGCAGCGTGGCCAGCGACAGGGTCACCGGCATCCCGCCGGCCGACCACGGCGCGTCGAGCACGGCGCAGGCGAGCGGCTCCAGCTCGGCGGGGTCGGCCAGGACGAGGAAGTCGTCGCCGCCGATGTGCCCGACCCGGACCGTTCGCAGGCCGGCCGCGGCGGCGGCGAGCGTTCGGCCCACGGCGCGGATCAGCTCGTCGCCCGCGGCGAAGCCCGCCTCGTCGTTGACGCGTTTGAAGCCGTCCACGTCCAGCCAGCTCACCGCGAACGGGGTGCCGTCGGCGATCCGCCGGTCCGTCTCCGCGTTGATGATGTCCGAACCGGGCAGCCGGGTCAGCGGGTTGAGCCGTACGGCCTCCTCGACCCGGCGCTCGGCCAGGGCGCGCACGATGTCGGCGAGCCGCACCACGCCGGCGCAGCGGCCCGCGTCGTCCACCACGACGATGTCGTCCCCGGCGCGCTCCGGTTCGTCCGCCGCCACCAGGCCCAGCACCTCCCAGGCGGTCGCGCCGGTGCCGACCGTACGGGGCAGGTCGGCGAGCCGTACAGCCGGCCGGTCGGCGTACAGCGCGTGCCCGTAGCGGCCGGACAGCGACAGCAGGAACCGGTCCCGGTCCACGGCACCCACCGGGAGGCCGTCGTCGTCGACCAGCACCACGCCGGGCACCCCCGGTGAGCCGGTGAGCAGCGCCCGTACGGTCTCGGCCGACGCGGTCACCGGCAGCAGGGCGGCCGGCTGGACGAACTCCAGGATCGGCGGACCGGCCGGTACGGACGGCGGAGCGGGTGCGGCGGCCGGGTTCTTGGCGGGCAGGTAGACGTCGGCAGCGGGGCGCCGCGCGGGTGGCGCGAACAGGGCGCCCTGGGCCAGCTGCGCGCCCATGTCGAGCGCCGCCGCGCACTGCAGTTCGGTCTCCACGCCCTCGACGGCGAGCAGCCCGCCCGTGCTGTCGCAGAACCGGCGCAGCCCCGACAGGACCGCCCGGCAGGTGCGGTCGGCGGGAAGCCGGACCACCACGGATCGGTCGACCTTGACGAGGTCCGGCTCCAGATCGGCGAGCAGCCGCAGCGGCACGTCGCCCTCGCCGATACCGTCCGCGCAGATCCGGAAGCCGTCCCGGCGCAACGACCGTACGGCGGCCAGCAGCGGCGCCTGGGGGACGTCCGCGAACGGCGGCAGGAGGTCGAGGGTGACCTCCCAGGGCAGCCGCCCGGTGTCCGCGACGGCGGCGCGCAGGGCGGCCGTGCCGCCCGCGGCGGCCGCGGTGCGCGCGAACAGATTGACGTGCAGGGGCAGCAGGGTCTCCTGGCGGGCCGCCGAGCGCACCCCCAGGGCGGCCAGTTCGCCGTCGACGGCCGCGTCATGACGCGCCCGGGAGACCACATCGCCCTGTTCCGGGCGGGCGAGTATCTCCAGGGCGGCCACCGAACCGGTCGTCAGGTTCACAACGGGCTGGAAGGCGAAGCGGAGATGGTCCGTCCAGGAAGGCACGCCAGCAGGATGACGCCATCCCGCGCCGACCGGAGCCGGCTTCACGCGGAGTTCACGAGCCATTCCACAGAGTAGGAGCGGTCCGGCGGCGCGCCGCCACCGAGCCGCCTCTGATGGCTGGTTCGATCCGTACGGATGTGCCGGTGCCGGACGGCCGGACTATTTCTCCTTGCCGGAGAGGGAGCGCCGCTCGACGGGGAAGTCGAAGTAGGTGTCCGTGAAGGGCTCCGGCTGGTAGGTGAAGTGCCACCATTCGTTGGCGTAGTTGACGAAGCCGGCCTTTTCCAGACCGTCTTTCAGGAGCTGCCGGTTCTTCCGCTGTTCGCCCTGGATGCGTTCGTCGAGCGTGTGGGAGAGGGTGTCGAAGCAGTCATAACCGGTGCCCATGTCGACGGAGTTGTCCGGGAACCGGGTGTCCTGCGGGGCGAAGCAGGGGACGAGCGGCTCACCCGGTTCGTAGGGGCGGGTGTCCCGCGCCGGCAGTTCCACCAGCGTGAGGTCGACGGTGCTGCCGCGGCTGTGGCCGGATTTCTCCGCGATGTAGCCGTCCTCGAAAAGCCGCGACTTCTCGACCTCGGGATAGAACTCGCGTTTCATCCGCAGGTCGTCGAGATCCTCGGCCCAGCGCACGAAGTGATCGACGGCCCGCTGCGGGCGGTAGCAGTCGTAGACCTTCAAGGAGTAGCCGTCCTGAAGGAATTGCCGCTGGGCTTTCTGCAATGCGGCGGCGGCGGGTTCGGTGAGAATGCACATCGGTTTCCGGTAGCCGTCGATCCGGTCGCCGACGAAGTTGTGCGGAGTGGTGTAGCGCATGTCGAGGAGGATCGTCCGGTCCACGTCGCCGAGCGCGACGAACTCCTCGGGGGCCTTGGGCTCCGGCTCGGCCACGGCGGCCGGTGCGGCGGCCGCGGTGACGACCAGGGACGCGGCGGCGGCTCCGAGGAAGAGCCGGACCAGGGTGCGTGCTGCTGTGTGATGTGGCATGTCCCTCTCATTACCGCACTGCTCGTCTCCGGGAAACCCACCTGTCACGGTGCCTGTGTTCGTGCGGCCGCCCGTAGCTCGGCCGTGGACGACGGCCGGGCCGGCCCCGGCCGGCTGGCCGGCCCATCCGCCCGGCCGGGCGGTGGCCGTGGTCGCCGCGGTTGCCGTCACCCCGTTACCCGTTACCCGTTGCCCGGTGCCTGTCGCCGCGTCGACACCGCTGTACCGCCGCCCCGGGGTTCGTGGCCGGCGGGCCCCCGCGCGGGCGTCCGGCCGCCCTGCCCGGACCGGGTACAGTCCGCGCGTGATCAACCCGCGGCCGTACTCCCACTGCTCGTACTGCGGCGCCGCCTTTCCAGCCGGCTCCGGATGGCCGCGGGTCTGCGCCGGCTGCGGCAGCACCTCCTACCGGAACCCGCTGCCGGTCGCGGTGGCCCTGGTGCCCGTACGGCCGGCGGACGTGCCCCGTGAGGGCGGCGGAACGGGGCTGCTCGTGATCCGCCGCGCCATCGAGCCGCAGCGTGGCCTGCCGGCCCTGCCCGGCGGCTTCATCGATCACGGCGAGGACTGGCGGCACGCCGTCGTACGGGAGCTGCGGGAGGAGACCGGCATCGGCGCGGAGCCGAGCGAGGTGCGCCTCGCGGACGTGCTGAGCTCGCCGGGCGGGCACCTCCTGGTCTTCGGGCTGCTGCCCGAACGCGCGATCGAGGAACTGCCGCCCTCCGTGCGGACGGAAGAGACGGACGGCTGGCAGGTTCTGTTCGCCGCAGGCGAACTGGCGTTCCCCCTGCACACCGAGGTCGCCCGCGGCTGGTTCACCGGCCGCTACCACTACGAGCCCTGACGGGCCGACCGGGTCCGACCGGCCGGGCCGGGCAGGGGACGTGACCGGTGGGCCGGAGCGCGACCGCGGCCCCGCAAGCGGCCGCTCGGGCCTGCCCATCGGCCCGGCACCACGGCCGAGTACCACGGTCCGCCCCCACCCGGCGGCGGCC
>DOWQ01000106.1 GCA_003519485.1 Streptomyces sp.
GCCGGGTGCTCACCTCGGTCACCGTCCCCGCGGCGCAGTCGACCTCGACCAGCGCCACCAGCGACGGTCCGGTGACCACCGCGACAGGGTAGGCGGTCACCCAGGACAGGCCGTCGGCGCGCAGCCGGTGCCAGCGCGCGGCCAGCGTCGCGGCCGACACGCCGAGCACCGGGGCCAGCTCCGACCAGGCGGCCCGGGGCCGGTGCTGCAGCGCGTGCACGAGCGCGAGGTCCGCCTCCGACAGCTCCGGTTGCACGTCAGCGCCTCCGATCGGTCGTCCGGTGAGCGTTTCCGTCGATATCGCGGCCCGAACCTGCCACCCCCGCACACTCGACGGAACCACTCCTCAACGACGATGAGAGGGAGCATGGACCTTCGCGACGACGCCCGCGAGCTGCAGCCCGACCTGGTGCACCTGCGCCGGGAGCTGCACCGCCTGCCCGAGGTGGGCCTGGACCTGCCCCGCACCCAGGAGACCGTGCTGCGTGAGCTCGACGGTCTCGGCATGGAGATCTCGACCGGTTCCGCGGCCACCTCGGTCACCGCGGTGCTGCGCGGCCCCGCGACCACCGCCGCCCGCCGGACCGTGCTGCTGCGCGGCGACATGGACGGGCTCCCGGTGGTCGAGGAGACCGGCACCGACTACGCCGCCCGCAACGGCGCGATGCACGCCTGCGGGCACGACCTGCACACCACCATGCTCGTCGGCGCCGCGCGCCTGCTCAGCACGCACCGGGACAAGCTGCACGGCGATGTCGTGCTGATGTTCCAGCCGGGGGAGGAGGGCTGGGACGGCGCCGGCGTCATGCTCGACGAGGGCGTGCTGGAGGCCGCGGGCCGCCCGGTCGACGCGGCGTACGCCCTGCACGTCTTCTCCGGACTGATCCCGCAGGGGCAGTTCGTCTCCCGGCCCGGCACGATTCTGTCGGCCTCGGACAGCCTGAAGGTCACGGTCCGCGGCTCCGGCGGCCACGGCTCCTCGCCGCACCTCGCCGTGGACCCGGTGCCCGCCATCAGCGCGATGGTGACCGCCCTGCAGACGATGGTGACCCGGGAGTTCGACGTCTTCGACCCGGTCGTGGTGACCGTCGGTTCCCTGCACGCCGGCACCCGGCGCAACGTCATCCCGGAGACGGCGACCTTCGAGGCCACGGTCCGCACCTTCTCCCCGGTGTCCCGCGAGCGCGTCATGCGCTCCGCGCCGCGTGTGCTGCACGGCATCGCCGCCGCCCACGGTGTCGAGGTGGAGGTCGACTACGTCGGCGAGTACCCGCTCACCACCACCGACGCCGACGAGACGGCGCACGTCTCCCGTACCGTCGGTGAGGTCTTCGGCGACGAGCGCTACCGCACGCTGGAGAATCCCTTCGGCGGCTCCGAGGACTTCTCCCGCGTCCTCGGCTCGGTGCCGGGCGGCTTCGTCGGGCTCGGCGCGGTACCCACCGGCGCGGACCCGGCCACCGCCGCGTTCAACCACTCGCCGCACGCCCGCTACGACGACGCCGTGCTCCCCGACGGCGCCGCCCTCTACGCCGAACTGGCCCTCCGCCGGCTCGCGCAGGGCACCCGCACGGCCCTCTAGCACCACCGCCGACCCGCTCCGACGCGAAAGGGGGCCACCCATGGCCGACACCCTCGTTCCGCAGACCCAGCAGAAGGCGGCCCGTTCCAGCCGGCTCAAGACCCTCACCGGCACCGGTGTCGGCAATGCCCTGGAATGGTTCGACTGGAACATCTACGCGATCTTCGCGCCGTACCTCGCCGCTCAGTTCTTCAGCTCCTCCGACGAGCTGTCCGCCGTGCTGTCCACGCTCGCCGTCTTCGCCGTCGGCTTCGCCGCCCGCCCCCTCGGCGGCTTCGTCTTCGGCTGGATCGCCGACCGGAAGGGCCGCCGCTTCGCGATGAGCCTGTCCGTCGGCGGCGCCGCGGTCGGCAGTCTGCTCATCGCCGTCTCCCCGACCTACGGGGCGGTAGGCGCACTCGCCTCGCTCCTGCTGCTCGTCGCCCGGCTCGTGCAGGGACTCGCGCACGGCGGTGAGCTCCCGACCGCCCAGACGTACATCTCCGAGGCGGCCCCGGACGGCCGGCGCGGCCTGTGGGCCAGCCTCATCTATGTGTCCGGCACCGTCGGCATCATGGTCGGCACCGCGCTCGGCGCCGTGATGGCGACGACGCTCGACTCCGGCCAGATGGCGGACTGGGGCTGGCGCGTGCCGTTCTTCCTCGGTGGTCTGTTCGGCCTCTACGCGCTGGCCATGCGGCGCCGGATGCCGGAGACCGAGGCCTTCGAGGAGGCGGCGGAGGAGCAGGACGCCGACGACGGGCCGAGCATGTGGCGGACCATCGTCGAGCACCGCAAGCAGGCGCTCCAGGTCGTCGGCCTGACGGTCGGCCTCACCGTCGCCTACTACGCCTGGGCCGTCTCCGCGCCGCAGTACGCCATCAGCTCCCGCGGCCTCGACCCGGCCGGCGCGCTGTGGGCCGGGCTCGCCGCCAACGTGGTCTTCGTGGTGGCCCTGCCGCTGTGGGGCGCGCTCTCGGACCGTATCGGCCGCAAGCCCGTCCTGCTCGTCAACAGCCTGGGCGTCGCCGCTGTGATCTTCCCGCTCAATGCCTTCATCGGGGACGAGGCCTGGCGGCTCGGCGTCGCCATGGCCATCGCGATGATCTTCATGGCCGCCGGCGCCGCGATCGTCCCGGCCGTCTACGCCGAACTCTTCCCCACCCGCATCCGCACCATCGGGGTCGCCGTGCCGTACGCCGTGTGTGTCGCGCTCTTCGGCGGCACCGCCCCGTATCTGCAGACCTGGATGGGGGCGGAGCTCGGGGACGCCTACTTCACCGGGTACATCGTCGTGCTGCTGCTGATCTCGGCCGCGGTGATCACCACGCTGCCGGAGACCAAGGGGCGCGCCCTGCAGTGACCGTACGGCCGTGAGCGGCCGCGTCCGGTGCCGGGGTCGGGTCCCGGCACCGGACGCGGGCGTCGGCGGTGGCGGCCGTAGGGCCCGGCTGCGCGGGCGCTGCCGGAGCCGTCGGATCCCGGTTTCGGATCTGTTCGTGCCCGCCGCCCACTACTGGGAAGAGTGAACGGTGTGGTAGTCCAGCAGGAGTCACGCGGCTGCGTTCGAAGCTGTGGCAGCAGCCCTCAGATCAGGAGGCCAGTATGTTCGTTCCCCTCGGTGCCCGTGACTTCCTCGACCGTGCGGCCACGGTCTACGGGGAGCGCACGGGCGTCGTCGATGAGCCGCACCAGCCGGCCACCCCGCTCGACGGACTGACGTACGCCCGCGTCGCGGAACTGGCGGCGGCCCAGGCCGCCCGGCTCGACGAGCTGGGCATCCGCCCCGGCGAGCGGGTGGCGATCGTGTCGCACAACAGCGCCCGGCTGCTGACGTCGTTCTTCGGCGTCTCCGGCTACGGCCGGGTGCTCGTGCCGGTCAACTTCCGGCTCTCGCCCGAGGAGGTCTCGTACATCGTCGGGCACTCCGGCGCCCGCGTGCTGCTGATCGACCCGGAGCTGAAGGACCGGCTGGCCACGGTCGAGGCCGAGTACAAGTTCGTCCTCGGCGAGGACGACGACGCGGCCCTGTACCTCTTCGGGCGGACCCCCGAGCCGTGGGAGGCCGACGAGACCGCGACGGCCACGATCAACTACACGAGCGGCACCACCGCCCGGCCCAAGGGCGTGCAGATCACGCACCGCAACATCTGGACCAACGCCATCACGTTCGCCCTGCACACCGGACTCAGCGACCGGGACGTCTATCTGCACACCCTGCCGATGTTCCACGCCAACGGCTGGGGGATGCCCTTCGCGGTGGCCGGTGTGGGAGCGGCCCAGATCGTGCTGCGGCAGGTGGACGGGGCGGAGATCCTGCGGCGGGTGGAGCGGCACGGCGTCACGGTGATGTGCGCCGCGCCCGCGGTCGTCGCGGCGGTGCTCGAAGCGGCCGCGACGTGGGAGGGCGAGATTCCCGGCCGTGACAAGGTCCGGATCATCGTCGCGGGCGCCCCGCCGCCGACCCGTACGGTGGCGCGGGTCGAGACCGAGCTCGGCTGGGAGTTCATCCAGATCTACGGGCTCACCGAGACCTCCCCGCTGCTGACCATCAACCGCACCCGCGCCGAGTGGGACGGCCTCGCACCGGAGGAACGCGCCGCGAAGCTCGTACGGGCCGGCGCGCCCGCGATCGGGGTCACCCTGGACACGACCGGGAGCGGCGAGGTGCTGGCCCGCTCCAATGTGGTGCTCGAGGGCTACTGGGCTGAGTCCGCGGCGAGTGAACGGGCCCTGGCGGGCGGCTGGTTCCACACCGGCGACGGCGGCACGATCGGGGACGACGGCTACCTGACGATCAGTGACCGGAAGAAGGACGTGATCATCACCGGTGGTGAGAACGTCTCCTCGATCGAGGTCGAGGACGTGCTGTTCAGCCACCCCGCGGTCGCCGAGGTCGCCGTGATCGGCGTGCCCGACGAGAAGTGGGGAGAGACGGTCAAGGCACTCGTCGTACTGGCCGACGGGGCCGAGGCCAGCGAGCGGGACCTGATCCGGCACTGCAAGGAACGAGCCGCCGGCTACAAGGCACCCACCTCGGTGGAGTTCCGCGACGGGCTGGCCCGTACGGCGACCGGCAAGCTGCAGAAGTTCAAGCTCCGGGAGCCGTACTGGGACGGCCGGGAGCGCCAGGTCAACTGAGCGGCCGTGCCCGTACGGTCTGCGCGACCGTACGGGCAACGCCACCGTACGGGCCGCGCCCCACAGCAGCGCGACCCCGGGCGGCGCGACCGCACAGCACCGGACCGGACCGCCCACGCGGGCGGTCCGGTGCGTAAGGGACGTGGTCCGTACGCAGAGGCGTACGGACCACGGCTGCCGACCGCGGCTACGTACGGTCGATCTTGACGAACATCGAGCCCGCGCTGCCGGCCGGGCTGCTCTTGTCCGGCGCCAGCGCGACGAGCGCGAACCAGGTGGTGCCCGGCTCCATGCGCGGCTCGTCCCACTCCAGGGTCGCCGTGTACTCCGACCCGGCCTGTACGACGCCGGACGGACCGCGCACGGACAGGTTGCCCTTGTCGTCCGCCGGCACGCCGGCGACCAGCAGTTCGACGTCGTCCACGGCCTGGCCGGTGAGCCAGTCCTGGACCATCACCCAGTACGTGCCGCCCTCGGGTTCGTCGAGCCGGCAGGCCTCCAGTGCCGTTTCGGAGGCGCTGCGGCAGACCTCTTCACCGGCGTCGGGCTTCTTGTCGCCGTCGGTGTCCCTGCCCACGAAGAGGTCGAGGTCGGAGGCGGTGGTCGAGGCGATCTCGGCGGCGAGCAGCCGCGCGCCGTCCGGAACGTCCGTCATGGTGTGGAAGGTTCCGGTGAGGCCGTCGTAGGGGTCCAGCGGCGTCGGGTCCTGAGTGACCTGCTTCGTCACCGCCGTGCCCTGCTCCAGTCCCTGCACGGTGGCTGTCAGCCCGTTGATGCGGGACGGTGCCTTCAGCGTGACCTCATGGCTGCCGGTGTTCTTCTCCGCGGTGATGTCGACGGGGGTCGGCGCACCGCCCGGCAGGACGGCGACCGGCAGGTGCGCGGCGGGTGCGGCGCTCTGCCGCTCCTTCAGCACGACCTGGCCGAACCGCCAGGAGCCGGCCTGCAGCTTGCTCACATCTGCGGTCACGGTGACGGTGGCGGACTCGCCCGCGCCCAGCGACAGCCGGCGGGGCTTGACCGACAGCGACATGCCCTCCGGCGTGGTCGCCGAGGTGTCCCAGACCGTCTTGACGGACAGCGGGTTGCGCACCGTGCGGCTCCACGTGCAGGTGCCGGCGCAGTCGCCGCTGGCGAGGCTCGGCACGTTCAGCCGGGTCGGGTCGCCGCCCTCGGCGGGATCGGCGGCCGTGTACGCGGCGGCGTCCTCGTCCAGCAGCAGACCCGCGCGGCCGGCCCGGGTGAGGTCCACGCGGCCCGCGCCCATGTCGAAGGCGTCGGCGCGGGTGGTTCCGTCCTCCTTGCGCATCGTGGTGTTCAGGGCCGTGGTCATCATGGCGGACTGGACCTCGGCGGGCGTCCAGTCGGGCTGCAGTGCCCGGACGAGCGCGGCGGCGCCGGCGAGGTGCGGGCTGGACATCGAGGTGCCGCTGAGCAGCCCGTACTCCGGGCCGGCGGTCGGGTCGGTGGTGTGCACCGGGGCCAGTACGTCGACGCCGGGGGCCGAGATGTCCGGCTTGAGTACGCCGGGCACGGAGGTGTTCGGGCCGCGGGAGCTGAAGCCGGCCATGACGTCGCCGTTGCTCTCCCGCCGGTCGGCGGTGGTGCCCGCGATGGTCGCCCGGTGGTCGCCGCCACCGTCCTGCACCCAGGCTTCGAGCTTCACCGCGTCGGTGTGGCCGATGTTGACGGCCGGCAGTGCGTGCGGGTCGGCGACGGTGGAGTCGCCCTCCGCCTCGGTGTTCGCCAGCACCATGCCGCTCGCGCCGCCGGTCTTGACGTTGGTGCCCTTCTCCACCCGCGGGTTGACCCCGCGACGGCAGACGACGATTTCGCCGTCGAAGGTCCCGGGCGGGAACGGAGCGCCGCAGAGCGCGTCGCCGTGGTCCGCCGCGTGCACGATCGGGGCCGGGCCGTGTCCTGAGGTGAAGCTCTTGCCGGTGAGCGTCCCGGGCGCCGCGGTGGCGCCGCCGGTCATATCGGTGACCGAGTTGAGGAAGGCGCGGTCGTGCGTGCTCGCGGCCACGCCGGTGATCCACGGGGCGTCCGCGGGCGAGCCGACCGTGCCTGCTCCGGGGCCGGAGTTGCCGGCCGAGGCGGCGACGAAGACCCCCGCCTCGCGGGCGCCGAGGAACGCCTGGGCGTCGGCGTCGCCCCACGGGTCGGTGGAGCCGCCGCCGATCGAGTAGTTGATGACGTCGACCCCGTCGGCCGTCGCCTGGTCGATGGCCGCCACCAGGCTCGGGGAGAGGCAGCCGGCCGCGATGCATGCCTTGTACGTGATGAGGTTGGCGTGCGGGGCCACTCCGGACACCGCGCGCTTGATGCCGATCGTCGGTGCCTGGACCTCGGCGTCGACGTGGTTGCCGACGGCCGTGCCGGCCGTGTGGCTGCCGTGCTGGTTGTCGTCCTCGGGGGTGGTGCCGGTGAAGTCCCAGGCCCCGATCAGCTTGTCGTTGCACAGCGGCGCCCCGGTCACCGGGTCGCACAGGCCGCCGTACGTGCCGTTCGGGTTGGTGTGGTCGTATCCGTCGCCGCCGACGTCCGCGAAGGCCGGGTGGTCGTGGTTGATGCCCGTGTCGATCACGCCGACGACGACGCCCTCGCCCTTCGTGCCGGGCCGGTCGCCGGTCTGCTCGCCGCTCCAGACGCTCTTGGCGCCGATCCACTCCGGCCCGGCGTCGGTCAGGAGCTTGCGCTTGAAGGACTTCTGCACCTGCGCGACGGCGGGCAGGCGGTCGACCTTGGCCGATTCGGCCTCGGTGAGCTCCACCGAGAAGCCGTTGTAGGCGTAGCGGTAGTCGTGCTGCCGCTCGACCGACCGGCCCAGCGCCTTCTCGATGCCCGCCTCGGCCGTCTTGTGCAGCGAGGCGAGATGGGACAGATAAGCCTTGCTCGCGGCGCTGCCGACGTCCAGCCGGGTCTTGTCGGTGGCGGCCGGGTTGGTGGGGGCGAGCCCGGGTGTCCCGCCCCGGTAGCCGGCCAGTGGGGCCTCCGCCAACTGGACGATGTAGGCGGTGCGTTCCCCGCCCTCGTCGGCCAGGGCGCCGGGCGTGAGCAGGCCCCCGGTCAGAGCGGTGAACGCTGTCGCGGCCGTCAGAACGCGTATCCGGTGCCGTCGTCTCATGTGCTGCCTTCCTTCCGCAGTCGGTTGCGGGGTGTGGCTGTTGTGGGACCGCGCGGGACATCGGCCGCATGGGGTGAATCGCACGGCTTCGTTCCGCGAGGCGATGAGGGTGATCGCATATCGGTGCGCCGGGAATGTATCCCGGGAATCCGGCCCGGTACATGAGTTGGACACAACAATTAAGCGGAATCCGCTCACGGGTTGTCCGGAGGAATGACGAACCGGGCGCCGCAGCCGGAATCCAGTGAGCATGCCGGAGCTCGGCCCCTGCGTAGAAGTAGCAGTTGTACCTGGTCAATGGGGTGATCGGCCAACTATTGGACTGCCTTCAACGCTTCGGAGAAACTACTCCCTCTCGGTTCCGGTGATTGATCCTGTATGTCGTCGAGTCATAAACGGAATCAATGGAATGGTCCGGCGGCGCCGTTCGGCCGGCGGTGCCGCCGGGGGCCGACGGCCCCCGCCCGAGCGGGAAATGAGGGGCCGTCGTGCCGCGTTCCACAGCGGTCGTGGCGTGCGGTGCTATCGCCCGGTCGGCAGGGACGGTGCGCCGCTCGGCGCGTCGAGATCGCCCACCGGGTCCGTCGCGTCGAGGCCGCCGTGGTCACCGGGACGGGGCAGGATCGCGTCGCCGGAGGTGGGCAGTGCGGGCTTGCCGGACCGGGTGCCGTCCCGGGGCTTGTCGCGCTTGTCCGAGGGGGACGGGGCCGGAGTGCTCCGCGTCCGGCTCTCGCTCGGACGGGGGTTCGGCTTCGGGGCCTCGGTCTTCCGTGGCGCGGGCCGTGGCCCGGTCGCGGCGTCCTCCTCCGGCGCGGCTCCGGAGCCGGGGCTGTCGGGCACCTCGGTGTGGCCGTCCATGAAGTAGGTGAGCCAGGTCCGGACGGTCCGCAGGTACTGCTGCGAGTGGTTGTAACCCAGGATCGCCCGGTCGAGGTCGGCGGCACGGGACAGGTCGCGTCCCCCCGCACACAGATAGCGGCCGGCGGCGAGGGCCGCGTCGTAGATGTTGTTGGGGTCCGAGGTGCCGTCCCCGTTGCCGTCGGCGCCCCAGGAGGCCCAGGTGGACGGGATGAACTGCATCGGGCCGACNNGATGTTGGCGAAGCCGTTGCCGTCGAGTTGCGGGCCGCGGATGGGCCGGTGCGTCGTGCCGTCGGCGTCCACCTGCCCGCCGCGCGCCTGTGCGGACTCCACCTGGCCGATGGCCGCGAGCAGTTGCCACGGCAGGTTGCAGCCCGGGTCGCTCTCCGCCAGCCTCTCCTCCGCCCGGCGGTAGGCGTCGAGGACGGTGGTCGGTATCGTCCCCGCCCTGCCCGCGGTGAATCCACCCGGGAGCGGGGCCGGTGAGGTGCCCGGCTTGTACGGTGACATGGTCGGCGGGAGCTCGGTGTAGTACGGCGAGTCGCCGGATATGGGTGGTCCCGGTGGTGTGGCCGGTGTTCCGGTGGGTGCGTCCAGCGCCGCGAGCGCGGGGGCCTGTGAGGCCGTCAGCACCGCCATGGCCGCGGCCGCGACGGCCGTACCCGCGGCTCCTCTGCGTATGCGTCTGCCGAACTGTCCTGCCATAACGCCAGACCCCCTTGTTCATCGGCCGTCGGCATCGCACCGGCGCCGTTCATCTGCTCTACGCGCTGGTACGGGGGATCCGTCGCGGGAGATGTCACATCTTTTCCGTTCCGTCGGTGCGGCTGATCGAAAAGGCACCCGCGATGCGCTCGCCGTGGGGCCGCGGCCGCGGCCGGTGCCGGTGCGGCGGAGCGGGGGCCGGGACCGGCCCGCCGCTGGTCGGACGGGGTCCGCGGTCCCTCGCCCCACCGCTGCCGCTCTCAGCCCCGCCGCGCCCCGACGCCC
>DOWQ01000333.1 GCA_003519485.1 Streptomyces sp.
CTCCGTGTCTCCGGTGGCCGGGCCGGCCGGCTCCCCGTGCGGGCCGAGGCCGTAGCGGGCGAGGATGCCGGGCAGGTAGCCGGGCGCGGTGGCCGGCGTGTAGTACGGCTCGATGTGCGGCAGGCCGGGCCCGGCGGCGAGGGCGGTGATGCGCTCACGGGCGGCGTCGAAGGCGTGTTCGTACCGACCGTCGGCGGCGACGCCCTGCCGGGCCAGCCAGCCGGGGTCGGGCTCGGGCTCGTAGCCGGCGTCGAGCTCGTCCCAGGAGGCGAGGCAGCCGGAGCCCAGGAAGTGGTGGTTGCCGAGCGTTTCGCGGACGCCCAGGTCGGTGAGGACGGCCGTGGGGATGCGGCGGTGCAGGGACTCCAGAGCAGCGGTGGAGCTGACCGTGACGAGGAGGTCGGTGCGGTCGAGCACGTCACCCATGTGGCCGTAGACGAGCCGGCAGTTGGCCGGCAGGCCGCCGGACTGCTTGGCCACCAGCTTCTGGTAGGGCAGTTCCTCGATGTGCGTGGTGTGCTCGCCCGGCTTGCTGCGTAGCTTGATCAGCACTTCCCGGTCCGGGTGCAGCCGGGCGTGCTCGACGGCCCGCCGGAGTAGATAGCCGCGACCCGCGCGGTTGTCGGGCACGGAGGGCTGCACGGCGAAGACCACGGTGTACGGGCGGCTGCCGCGCGCGCTCTCGTTGTAAGGCGCGCCCCCGAGGAAGGGGAGCGCTGCCTCGACCACGCTGTCCGTCCCGGCGCGCACTCCGGCGTAGACGGCGCGGAAGCGGTCCGCGTCGTGCCGGGAGTTCGCGAGGACGACATCGGCGCCGTGCCGCAACAGCAGACCGTCGGCGAGTTTCTCGTAGACGACGCCCACGTAGCCGGTCACCACGACCGGGCGCCGGGGCAGGTCCCGGCACGCGTGGGCGAGGCCGTGCAGCATCGCCTGGACGGCTCCGCCGACGCACGCCAGTACGAGCACGTCGTACGGCTCGCGACTCATGGTCCGGAGAAATCCGGCCGCGGTCACTTCACTGATGGAGTCCGCTGCAACCCCCACCTCGCCGAGCTGACGAGCGGTGGGCGTGGCGCGTCCACGCAGGAGAAAGCCGTCGAGCCGATGTCCCGATACGATGCGGTGCGCGGTGAGCGCGCCCCACTTCCATCGCGTATCGGAATCGGCGAGCACGGCGACTCGCGGTCGATTTCTGGTACTGGCTGGCACACTGAAGACGCTAGGAAGTGATTTCGATTCACGGCCCAACGGCGCCGCAACAACGGGTTAACAGCAGTTCGCCGATTGGCTAACCAGCCTCCGAAAAAGGCGAGTTAACCATTCCGCCATTCTTCGTTCACCTGGGATCCGACTACTGGTCGAGCAGAATGCCGGCCGGCCACCTAACGTCACGTGGGTGGTTAAGCTCTCCGTCGTCGTGCCGTTCTACAACGTGCAGACATATGCGCCCGACACCCTCAGAAGTCTGCGTGCGAACGCGAGGCAGGACTTCGAATTCATTCTCGTCGACGACTGCTCGACCGACGGGACTCCGGAGATCCTGGAACGCGCCGAGCGCGAACTTCCGGGTGCCGTTTTCGTACGGCACGAGCAGAACGGCGGGCTCGCCACCGCGCGCAACACCGGCATCGACGCCGCCCGCGGTGAGTACCTGACCTTCCTCGACGGCGACGACTGGCTCGCCCCCGGCCACTACGAGCGGCTGCTGGCCGCCATCGAGGACCTCGGCTGCGACTTCGTCCGCACCGACCACGTCCAGTGCACGGCGCGGGCCCGTTCCGTCCACCGCGTGCCGCACGGCCGGCGCGGCGTGGTCATGAACCCGCGCGAGGCGATCCTGCCCGCCGACCGCTCCACCTCCGTCGACTACGCCTACGCCTGGGCGGGCATCTACCACCGGCGGCTGGCGGACAGCGGCGTGCTGCGGTTCAAGAACGGCCTGCGCACCGCCGAGGACCGGCCGTGGATCTGGCGGCTGCACCGAAAGGCCGAGTCCTTCGCGGTCGTCGGCCTGCTGGGGACCTTCTACCGGCGCGGCGTGGCCTCGTCCCTGACCCAGATCGGCGACGTACGCCAGCTGGACTTCATCCGCGCGTTCGACCAGGTCGTCGAGGAGACGGCACAGGACGCGGACGCGGACCTGCTGCTGCCGAAGGCGGTCCGGACGTACTGCGCGATCATTTCCCATCATCTCGGCAGCATCGAGAGGTTCGAACCGGCCGTGGCCCGCCAACTTCGCTCCATGAGCGCCGCCGCCCTGAAGCGGATGCCGCAGGACGTCCTCACGGACGCCCTCGACTCGATGGACGTGCTGCGCGCGTCCCGGCTGCGGCGACTGCGCCGCCGCGCCGTCACCACGGGGGTGGCTGCCTGATGCCCGCCCTCGGCTCGTCCGGCGCCCCCCGCCCGGCCGGCTCGCCCGGCCTCACCGGTTTCCCCGCCCGCGCCGTCCCGCGCGGTGAAGCCGCATCGCGCGGCCGTACCCAGATCTTCTTCGCCTCCACCCTCTACGGCGCGGCGACGCTCGCCGCCGCACTCGACGCGGGCTGCTTCGAGCCGTGCGGCCGGCGGCTGCTGTTGATCAGCAACAACGCGGCCACCCCCGAGACCGCCCCCGCGCCCGACTCCATGCCGGGCTTCCTGCGGCTGCGCAGCCGCTTCGACCGGGTGCTGTCCTGGAACGAGACGATCAGCCCCTTCCACCCGGGCGGCTGGGCCCCGCGCGCCGACGACGTACCGCTGTGGGAGCGGCACCTGCGGCTGCTCTGGGACCTCGGTGACGACGACGTGGAGCTGGTCGTCGAGTCGATCCAGGTCAACCCGGCGCTCGCGCTCGTACAGATGTTCCCGGGCGCACCCGTCGACGTGTACGCCGACGGCCTGATGAGCTACGGGCCGACCCGCAACAAGCTCGACCCGCTCGTCGGCACCCGCATCCGCCGGCTGCTCCACCTCGACCTGGTGCCGGGGCTGCGTCCGCTGCTGCTCACCGAGTTCGGGGTCGAGCCGCAGATCGTGCCGACCGACGTCTTCACCTCCGTGCTCGCCGAGCTGGCGGACGCCGCCGACGCGACGGACTCGGCCGGCCTCGCGGAGGTGGCGGGGCTCGCCAGGCCCGCCGGCCTGGCCGGGCCCGCCCTGCTGCTCGGCCAGTACCTCTCCGCCCTGGAGATCCTCACCGGCGAGGAGGAGGAGCAGCTGCACGTGACGATGCTGCGCGGCGCCGCCGCGCTCGGCCACCGCCGCATCGTCTTCAAGCCGCACCCGACCGCGCCGGCCCGCTGGTCGCGGATGCTCGAGAAGGAGGCCGGCGAGCTGGGCGTCGAGCTGACCGTCCTGGACTCCCCGGTGCTCGCCGAGGTGCTCTACCAGCGGATACGGCCGGCGCTCGTCGTCGGCTGCTTCTCCACCGCCCTGATGACGGCGAGTGCCTTCTACGGCCTGCCGGTCGCCCGTACGGGCACCGGGTCGCTGCTGGAGCGGCTCAGCCCGTACCAGAACAGCAACCGGGTGCCGGTCACCATCGTCGACGCGCTGCTGCCGGATCTGGAGGAGGACCGCGCGGTCCTCGAGGGCCGCTCCGCGACGCCCGCCGGGCAGCGGTCCGAGGCACAGCGGTCNNGAAATCCGGCGAACAGCTGAACGGCCTGCTCGCGGCCGTCGGCTACGCCATGCAGTCCCAGATCTACCCGGATCTGCGTCCGGCCGCCGAGCGCTACCTGACCGGCCAGCTGAACGGCCGGACCTGGCGCTACTTCAAGCGGCGGCGGCTCACCTCGCTCGCCCTGCCCGGCGCGATCCCGTCCCAGCTCGCCTTCCTCCCCCGGAACGCGACGGTCCGGCGGTTGGCGCGGCGGGCGCGCGCGGTACAGCGGCGGATCGCCCGGAAGCGGACCGCGTTCGGATGACGGCCGTGGAGAGCAACACCTTGCAGAAGCCGCCCCCCGAGACGGGATCGGCACCGGAGACGGCGGCGGTGGCCGAGGCGGTCCTGCCGGGCGCCGGCCTGGAGGGCGGCGGTCCGGCGGGAGCCGACGCGGGGAGCGCGCCGGGCGGTGAGCCGGGGGCGCGTGACAGGAGCCGCGCACCGCGGCCCCGGCTGCGCGCCCTCGACGGGCTGCGAATGGTCGCCGCCCTCATGGTCGCCGTCTACCACTACGGCGGACGGGACGGCGAGATCGGGGAGGCATGGGGCAGCTCGCCCGCACTGCAGTTCCCCACCGCCTCGCAGCTCTTCGCGTACGGCACCCTGGGCGTGCAGATCTTCTTCATCATCAGCGGCTTCGTCATCTGCATGAGCGGCTGGGGCCGGCCGCTGCGGTCCTTCTTCGCCTCCCGCGTCTCCCGGCTCTACCCCGCCTACTGGGCCGCGGTCGTCCTGGTGACGCTGGTCTTCGCGCTGCCCTGGGTGACGTACCAGGCGGTCTCGCCCAGCGACGCACTCGTCAACATGACCATGCTGCAGCAGCCGTTCGGCGCCGACCGGGTGCTCGGCGTGTGCTGGACCCTCTGGGTGGAGCTGCGCTTCTACGTCCTCTTCGCGCTCTTCGTCGTGATGCCCGGCGCGACCAGGCAGCGCGTCGTGCTGTTCTGCGCCGTCTGGACGATCGCGTCGGCGGTGACCGAGGCCGCGAACGAGCCGATCCTCGAAGTCGTGCTGATGCCCGAGTACTCCGCGTACTTCATCGGCGGCATCGGCCTCTACCTGCTGCACCGCAACCGGCGCGACATCGTGGCCTGGGGCGTCGTCGTCGTCAGCTGGCTGATCGGCCAGGGCTACGCGGTCGACCGCCTCTGGCACCCGCCGAACCCGGACTTCTTCTCCTACCGGCCGTCGCTGGGCATCATCGCGGTCGTCACGGCCGGCTTCGTGGCGGTCGGACTCGTCGCCCTCGGCCATCTGCGGTGGGCCAACTGGCGCTGGCTGACGGTCGCGGGCACGCTCACGTACCCGTTCTACCTGGTCCACGAGCATCTGGGCTGGGTGGCGGTGCACGTCCTGCACCGGACCCTCGGGCTGCCGTCGGCCGTGGCGTTCCCGGCCACGATCGTCTCGATGCTGGGACTGGCCTGGCTGCTCTACCGCTTCGTGGAGACGCCGCTGACCCCGCGCATCAAGAAGCTGCTGACGACAGCGCGCTGAGCTACGCCGGCCGGGCCGGGCGCGGTCCAACGGCTGGCCCGGCCCGGGCGGCCCGGGCTCA